>NZ_LT671675.1:900000-1107814 GCF_900143685.1 Parolsenella massiliensis
CACGCTCGAGGGGCGCATCGTCGCCGTGTCCGACCGCGTTGCATACGTCACGCATGACATCCAGGACGCCGAGCGTGCGGGAATCATCTGCGAGAACGACCTCCCGCGCATCGGTCTCGAGCGCCTTGGGACCTCCTCCTCGCAGCGCATCTCGACCATGGTGAGCGACCTTGTGGCCACGAGCTCCGAGCGCGGTGACATCGCCATGAGCGAGCCCGTGTGGGAGGCCATGATGGAGCTCAGGTCGTGGCTGTTCCACAACGTCTACACCCAAAGCGACGCCAAGGTGGAGGAGCCGAAGGCAAACGGGCTCGTCGAGCGCCTGTTCCTCCACTACATCGGACACATGGACGAGGTACCTGCCGAGTACAGGATGCATGACGGTGACTCGCCGGAGGTGCAGGTGGCAGACTACATCTCTGGCATGACGGATCGCTACGCAATACGCGACTACGAGCGCCTGTTCCTTCCGCGTGCGTGGAGACGCTGAGGTGAGGACTTCATCTCTCAATCTCCCGTTGCGTCCCGCATGGCGCTTCGCTAAACTACTCCCTTGTGTGTAAACCCCACGTACCGCTGACAGATCAGACGGTACCTCTGGTCATAGAGACAAGGAAAGCAACATGGACTACATTCGCGCCATCGAGCGTCAGCAGATTCGTGAGGACATCCCCACGGTCATCCCTGGCGACCACGTCAAGGTGCACTACCGCATCAAGGAGGGCGACCGCGAGCGCATCCAGGTGTTCGAGGGTGACGTCATCCGCATGAGCGGTGGCTCCTCCCGTGAGACCTTCACCGTCCGCAAGATCTCCTTCGGTGTCGGGGTCGAGCGCACGTTCCCGCTCCACTCGCCCAAGATCGGCAAGCTCGAGGTCGTCCGTCACGGTGATGTCCGTCGCGCCAAGCTGTTCTACCTGCGCGATCGCGTGGGCAAGGCCGCTCGCATCCGCGAGAAGCGCGACTAGCCCCCAAGGGACTGTTGCAAGCGTTGGGAGCCGTTCCGCTTTTGCGGGGCGGCTCCTTTCTTTGAGGGGAGAGACATGTCTGGCACCATCCATCCGGCCACGGCGGCAGAGATCGCGGCAACGCTTGCCGAGGCCACCGAGGATGAGCTCGCTGCGCTCCTGGCACGTTACGCCGACGATCCACGTGCGCAGGTGCAGAGGGCCTGCGGCGTCGCGACAAGGCGTGTCGCCAGGCAGCGGGCGGAGCGAGAGCGCGTCGAGGGCATGTACGCGCTCATGCGAGAAATGGGCGGTCCTGGCATCGTGCTTGGCCTTGACGAGGTTGGCAGGGGTTCGGTCGCAGGGCCCGTCACGGTCTGCGCTGTGGCCCTTCCCGACGATCCCAAGGTCTGGGGTGTCAATGACTCCAAGCAGCTCTCTCCCCAGCGTAGGTCTGAACTTGCGGCTCGCATCCGGCAGGTTGCCCAGGCCGTTGGCATCTGCCACGTTCCCCCTGCAAGGATTGACGAGGTAGGCATGGCACGCGCACTTCGCGAGGCTATGCTCGGCGCCATCGCGGACACCGGCGTGGAGCCCGACGCCGTGCTCATCGACGGCAATCCGCTCCACATCCATCCTAAGGAGAAGACGCTCGTCAAGGGTGACGCCCGAGTGGCCTGCATCGCGGCTGCCAGCATCGTCGCGAAGGTGACTCGTGACGAAATGATGGTGGAATATGACGAACTCTACCCGGGTTATCACCTCGCGCAATCGAAGGGCTACGCATCACCCGAGCATATCGAGGCAATTCGCGATCACGGTCTTACGCCGATCCATAGAGTTAGCTTCTGCCAGAACTTTCTCCCAACGGCGCAACTCTTCTAGCTGCGCTGTTAGATTTTCGTTTGAACGCAACCAGATTCCAGTCAGGTTGAGGTGCCACGCTCTCTTCACGCTAGGTGCATCGAAGGGAGCATCATGGAAGCACTGGACTATCGGCAGAAGCCCATCTGCGAGCTCACGCCCCACGAAGTGGGCCGTTTGGGCGAGGACATCGCAACGGCCTTTCTCGAGTCGAAGGGCTATGAGATCCTTGACAGGAACTGGCGCTGCTCTCAGGGCGAGGCGGACATCGTCTGCCGTGACAAAGACGAGCACGTTCTTGTCGAGGTAAAGACGAGGACGCTTCTGCCACAGCAGGGACTTGAGGTCTATCCCGAGGTCGCGGTGGATGCGGCCAAGCTCACGCGTTATGCAAACATGCGCATGGCCTACCAATCCCTTTTTGAATTCCCACCCAACGTTCGCCTTGACGTCATTGCCATCACGCTCGAGGAAGGCGAGGAGCGGCGGGCCCACGTTCGCTACCTTCGTGGCATCAGCCTCCAAGAGGTGTCCTGATGGGGTGCCTTGCGATCCATGCGGCAACGCTCAGGGGCGTCGAGGCTGCCCATGTCACGGTTGAGGTGGCCTTGTCTGGCGGCCTTCCCAACATCACGGTCGTGGGCAACCCCTCTTCCTCGGTGCTCGAGTCGAGGAACCGAATCCGCTGCGCGATCTCCCAGTGTGGCTTCGAGGTGCCCCGCATGGGTGTCACGGTCAATCTCGCACCTAGTGACATGAAAAAGGTGGGGACGGGTCTCGACCTTCCCATGGCCATCGCAATCCTGGCTGCAACCGGCCAGATTCCCAGCGCGGGACTTGAGAGGTGCCTGTTCGTGGGCGAGCTAGGCTTGGGAGGGCGTGTGAGCGGAGTCTCGGGCGGCATCGCCTACGCCCTGCTTGCCCGTGAGCTTGGGCTCACGCTTGTGGGCTCGCCCGACTTCATTCGCTCCTCCATTGGGGCCTCTACAGAGGACGTGGCGCTTGAGCTCGACTTCATTTCTCAACTTAAGAGAAGCGTTTCGAGCCTTCGCGAACCCTCCGTGTCCGCCTTTGGCGAGCCGGCCCCAGAGTCCGCCGCACTCGACTACGCCGACGTGGTCGACCAGGAATCAGCCAAGCGGGCACTCGTAATTGCTGCCACGGGCGGGCATGGCGCGCTCATGACGGGTCCTCCGGGTGCTGGCAAGACCATGCTTGCGAAGCGACTGCCCACGATTCTCCCTCCTCTGGACGAGGCGGAGGCCCTGGAGGCCATGCTCGTACACTCGGTGTGTTCGCTTCCCGTTGACGAGATTGCGATGGGCAGGCGGCCGTTTCGGGCGCCTCATCACGCCGTCACGCTTGCAGGGCTTGTTGGCGGAGGAAACCCGGTAACGCCAGGGGAGGCATCGCTGGCCCATGGGGGAGTCCTGTTTTTGGACGAGCTTCCTGAGTTCTCGCCCTCCGTGCTCCAGTCACTTCGGCAGCCCATGGAGGAGGGGGAGATTCGTCTCGTGCGTGCAGACGGAACCTATTCGTTTCCCAGCCGGTTCCAGCTTCTGGCTGCCGCCAACCCCTGTCCCTGCGGCCACTTTGGAGACAGGGGACACGTGTGCCGCTGCTCGCCCTCACAAATCGCGCGCTACCAGGCCCGTGTAGGCGGCGCGCTCATGGACCGAATCGACGTGTTCGTCGACGTAACGAGACCGGCCGCCTCCAACGTCATCAAGGGCGCCAAGGGCATGAGCTCGGCTGAGATGCGCGCTCAAGTCCTTAAGGGACGTGAGTTCGCCTCGTGGAGAAGCTCGAGGGCGGAATGCGCGCAACCGGGATCTGTGGAGAGCTGCCTGCTTTCGGATGGCGCTCAGTCGCTTCTCGAGCTCATGGCCGAGCGGCTGTCGCTGGGAGGAAGGGCCATCTCGAGGACGGCTCGCGTGGCGAGGAGCATCGCCGACCTTGCGGAGCGCGAGAGCGTCGAGGCAGACGACATCGCCGAGGCCTGTGCGTTCAGAGGCCGCTATGCCCTGGAGGATGATTTCAATGGGAACTCCTAGCAGGTATCTTTCGGTCATCGAGGAAATGGCTCGCTGGGAGCTGGCTCCCGGTGACGCGGGGTATCCCGAGCCCCTGCTCGACCTTGGCGACGAGGCTCCGGTGCTTCACGGATACGGCGACCCCTCCGCACTTCTTGGTGAGTGCATCTCCATCATTGGCGCGAGAAAGGCCTCGCCCTATGGGAAGACCTGTGCGAAGATGGCCGGAAGGGCAGCCGCCGAGTGTGGCATCACGGTGGTCTCAGGCGGGGCTGTTGGCTGCGACCAGTGCGCCGGGACCTCCGCGCTTGACGCGGGCGGCAAGACCGTCGTCATCCCCGGTTGTGGGGCAGACCGCGTCTACCCCTCCTCGAGCGACGAGCTCTTTGCGAGGGCCGTGTCCCATGGGGGCTGCGTCGTCTCTCTGGAGCATTGGGGCGCGCCTCCCGCTCGCTACACGTTCGTGAGAAGGAATAACGTCATTGCAGCCCTGTCTTCGGTTCTTGTGGTGTGCGAGGCAGGGAGGCCCTCCGGCACGTTCCATACGGCGACGAAGGCCGCCGAACTCGGCCGCAAGGTCTATGCCGTGCCCGGATCGATTTTCTCGGCGAACTCGCGGGGAACGAACTGGCTCATCGAATCAGGCGCCTCCGCCGTCATTGACGAGGAGTCCCTGGAGGGCCTCATTGCGCTTGACTATGGTCGGCTGAGGTCACAGGTCGAGACCCATGACCTGCCAAGGGGGAAGCTGCTCGATGCGCTTGTGGCCTCTCCGATGCGCGCTGATGAGATCTCGGTCTTCCTCGGGCTTGGCCTTCCCCAGACGCTTGCCGTGCTTGCCGAGCAGGAGGCGCTCGGCCTTGTGTGCCGCCTTCCGGATGCGAGATTCGCACCCACCGAGGCAGCGCTAGTGGGGCACAATGTAGGGTCGTAACTTGGATGCAACGGGACGGGAGTTCTATGGGCGCGAATGAGACAGTGACGGTCGTGGGTGCAGGCCTTGCGGGCTGCGAGTGCGCGCTTCAACTCGCAAGGCGCGGCGTCCCCGTTCGCCTCGTCGAGCAGAGGCCCAAGAAGAGCTCCCCGGCCCATCACACGGATGGCATGGCCGAGCTTGTCTGCTCCAACTCCCTCAAGTCCATGAGGCACGACTCGGCCGCGGGGCTTCTCAAGGAGGAGCTCGCGCTCATGGGCTCAGAGCTCATCGCTCTCGCCAAGCAGGCTGCGGTCCCGGCCGGCGGCGCCTTGGCCGTCGACCGCGAGCGCTTCTCCGAGCTTGTGGGCGCTCGAGTTGTCAGCGAGCCCCTCATCGAGGTCGTTCACGAGGAAGCCACATCTGTTCCCGAGGGGCGGAGCGTCATCGCTGCGGGCCCTCTGTGCTCGTACGCCCTTGCCAGCTGTCTCTCGCAACTCGTGGGCAGCGAGTCCCTCTCCTTCTTCGATGCCGCCGCGCCCATCGTGGACGCGGAGACGATCGATCGCTCCATCGTTTTCTCGCAGTCTCGCTACGAGGAGCAGGGGGCCGGCGACTATCTCAACTGCCCCATGAACAAGGATGAGTACGAGGCATTTATGGAGGCGCTGCTTGGGGCCGAGCGCGTCGTGGCCCGTGACTTCGAGCAGAGGGACCTCTTCTGTGCCTGCCAGCCCGTCGAGGAAGTTGCTCGCACGGGTATCGACGCCGCGCGCTACGGCGCCATGAAGCCCGTGGGGCTCACCGACCCCCGAACGGGGCGTCGCCCGTGGGCCGTGGTGCAGCTCAGGCCCGAGAACGCGGACCGCACGTCCTACAACCTCGTGGGCTTCCAGACGAACCTCACGTGGCCCGAGCAGAAGCGCGTCTTCCGTCTCATCCCCGGGCTCGAGAACGCCGAGTTCTTCCGCTATGGCGTCATGCACAGGAACTCGTTCGTCGACGCGCCCCGCGTGCTTGACGACACGTTTGCCATCCCGGGGACCAAGACGAGGCTTGCGGGACAGATCTGCGGAACCGAGGGCTACACCGAGGCCATCGCCTCGGGTCTGCTTGCGGCGCTCAACACCTTTGCCGACGTCTCCGGCCTGGAGCACGTCCGTCTCCCGCGAACGGGCGCGCTTGGCTCGCTCGTGTCCTATGCCACGAATCCCGCCACGTCTCCCTACCAGCCCATGCACGTCAACTTCGGCATCGTGCCGCCCCTGGAGGGTCCAAGGCTCAAGAAGCGCGAGCGCTACGCCCGCTATGCGGACCGCGCCATCACCGACCTTTCCGCCTACGTTGCCGAGCGCAATGACCTGTTCTCCTAGCGGGCGGCTCGAGCGCTCCCAAGACGAGTTCGAGCGCCGGGCGGGGGAGTTCTGCACCTATCTTCGAGACGTGCGCAACCTGTCTCCCAACACCATACGTGCGTACGAGACCGACCTTCAGGCACTCGTCGAATGGGCGAGGCGCGAGGGCGTCGACCCGTTCCACGTGTCCCACGGGCAGATCAGGGAATGGCTCGCCGAGCTTAGGGGCGCCGGGTATGCCACGACCACCCAGAACCGTCATCTTTCCGCGGTCCGCTCTCTCTACAAGTGGCTCGTGAGTCGCGACATCACGGACGAGGATGCGGCGGCTGCCGTCGCGAGCCCCAAGCTCTCCAAGCGCCTGCCCAGCACGCTCTCGGACTCAGACGTGGGGCGCCTGCTCTCGGCCTGTTCCGATGACCCGGAGGGCTTACGGGATCGGGCGCTCATTGAGCTGCTCTACGCGAGCGGCGCCCGAATCTCTGAGGCCTCGGCCCTCGACGTCCGCGACGTCGACGTGCGCCAGCGACAGGTGAGGCTTTTTGGCAAGGGTTCGAAGGAGCGCGTCGTTCCCTTGTACCCTCGAGCGGTCGAGGCGGTGCAGGCATACGTCAGGGACGCGCGGCCAAGCCTTGCCTGCTGCTCCGGCCGGGCAACCAACGCCCTGTTTCTCTCCAGCCGTGGTAACCGGATGAGCGCCGCGGCCCTTCGTGAGCGTTTCGAGCGCCTCGTGAAGCTCGCTGGGCTCGACCCGTCAATCACGCCGCACGCCATGCGCCACACCTTTGCGACGCAGCTCCTTGACGGCGGAGCCGACCTCAGAAGCGTTCAGGAGCTTCTCGGCCACGAGAGCCTCTCCACCACGCAGATATACACGCATCTTTCCGTGGAGCGGCTCAAGGCGGCGGCCCTGCAGGCGCATCCCAGGTCGGGCGAGTAGGGTGGAGACGCACCTCTTGTGTGCTGCGCTTGAAGAGGCTCAACGCACGTCTTGCGCCATGGATGCCGCGCTGCTAAACTAACCAACCGCTGTGCAATCGCCAGCACCAACACACACGCGTCGCGACCTGACGGCCACGGTGCCCACACACGTGGGTGGCCCAATGGGATGACCGGCGCGGAGGCCAACCAAGAAAGGTAGCACCATGGCAGTCAAGATTAACCTTAACACCCTGCTCGAGGCCGGTTGCCACTACGGCCACCAGACCCGCCGCTGGAACCCCAAGATGAAGCCCTACATCTTCGGCGAGCGCAACGGCATCTACATCCTCGACCTCAAGCAGACGATTCTCGACGCTGACCGCGCCTACACGTTCCTCAAGGAGACGGCCGCCAAGGGTGGTAAGATTCTGTTCGTTGGCACCAAGAAGCAGGCCCAGGAGCCGGTCGCCACGCAGGCCACCCGCTGCGGCATGCCCTACATCAACCAGCGCTGGCTCGGCGGCGTGCTCACCAACTTCGTGACCATGCGCTCCCGCATCGACCGCATGGAGGAGCTCGAGGCCATGGTAGAGGACGGTCGCATGGCTGCCCGTGGCAAGAAGGAGCAGGCTGTGCTCACCAAGGAGCTCGAGAAGCTCCAGCGCAACCTCGGTGGCGTCCGTGACATGCGTCAGCTTCCCGCCGCCCTCTTCGTCATCGACTCCAAGCGTGAGGAGCTCGCCATCCGCGAGGCCAACCGCCTGCACATCCCGGTCGTCGCCCTGCTCGACACCAACTCCGACCCCGACGTCGTTGACTACGGTATCCCCGCGAACGACGATGCCATTCGCTCCGTCGCCCTCATGACCGAGCTCGTCGCCGACGCCGTCCTGGCCGGCACTGGCAAGGAGCAGATCACGGCCGAGGAGATGGCCGCTGGCGAGACCACCCCTGCCGTCGAGGCGCCCGCTGCCGAGTAGCCGCTAGGCCGCGTCGCAGCAAAATCAGGACTCTTGGGCGCCGTCCTTCTCTGGGCGGCGCCCGCATGTAAAGCGAAAGCGTGCGTATCTACGCACAGACACGAGAGAGAGGCACTCATGGCTCAGATCACCGCCGCGCTCGTCAAGCAGCTCCGCGAGATGACCGACTCCCCGATGATGGAGTGCAAGAAGGCGCTCGTCGAGGCTGACGGCGACATCGAGAAGGCCGTTGACGTCCTTCGCAAGATGGGCATGGCCAAGGCCGTCAAGAAGGCCGGCCGCGAGACCAACGAGGGCACCGTCGCCGCCTACGTCTCCGAGTGCGGCAAGGTCGCCGCGCTCGTCGAGGTCACCTGCGAGACCGACTTCGTCGGTGGCAACCCCAAGTTCACCGGCTTCGCCAAGAACGTCGCTGCCGTCGTCGCCAAGGCCGACCCGGCTGACGTCGAGGCCCTCAAGGCCGCCGAGTTCTCCACGAACGAGACGGTCGACGCCGCCCTCACCGAGATGATCCACACCATGGGCGAGAACATGAAGATCGCCCGCTTCGCCCGTCGCAAGGTCGAGAACGGCGCCTTCGGCTCCTACGTTCACGCCAACGGCAAGCTCGGCACCATCGTTGAGTTCACGTTCTCCAAGCCCGAGACCGCCCAGGCCGAGGCCTTCAAGACCTTCGCTCACGACGTCGCCATGCAGGCTGCCGCCGCCGGCGCCATCTCCGCCCGTCGCGAGGACGTCCCGGCCGAGATCGTCGAGCACGAGATGAGCATCTACAAGGCTCAGGCCGCCGAGTCCGGCAAGCCCGAGGCCATCCAGGTCAAGATCGCCGAGGGTCGCCTCAACAAGTTCTTCGGTGAGTCCGTCCTCTCCGAGCAGGCCTTCATCAAGGATGGCGACATCACCATCCGCCAGTACGCCGAGAAGGTCGGCAAGGAGCTCGGTGACACCATCGAGGTCGTTGCCTTCGATCGCTTCACCTTCGGCGAGTAGCCTTATCTAGGCACAAGAGCCTCAGAGGCCCGGCATCCCATGGGTGCCGGGCCTCTTCTTATGCGCGTACCGTTCAAATCGACGTCAACGGCCCTGGCTCTGCTAGTATCTTTACGAATAGGCTAACCAAGAGGAAGGGAAGTATCCCTTGACGGACTATATGTACAAGCGAGTGCTCCTTAAGCTTTCCGGCGAAGCCCTCATGGGCGAGGCGGGCTATGGCATCGACCCCAAGGTCGTTGACCACCTCGCCAAGGAGATCAAGCTCATCCATGACGACGGTGTCCAGGTTGGCGTCGTCGTGGGCGGCGGCAACATCTTCCGCGGCGTCGCCGGTGCCGCCGGTGGCATGGACCGCGCCCAGGCAGACTACATGGGCATGCTCGCCACCGTCATGAACGCGCTGGCCCTCCAGGACGGCTTCGAGCGCAACGGCATGACCGCTCGCGTCATGAGCGCCATCAAGATGGACGAGGTTGCCGAGCCCTACATTCGCCGTCGAGCCATCAAGCACCTCGAGAAGGGCTACATCGCCATCTTCGCCGCCGGCTCTGGCAACCCCTACTTCACCACTGACACCGCCGCGGCGCTCCGCGCCTGCGAGATCGATGCCGACTGCCTCATGAAGGCCACGAAGGTCGACGGCATCTACGACTCCGATCCCATGAAGAACCCGGATGCCAAGCGCTTCGACACTATCACGTACCGCGAGGTCCTCACGCGTGACCTCAAGGTCATGGACGCCACGGCCACGGCGCTTTGCTCCGACAACAACATGTCCATGATCGTGTTCAACATCGACCAGCCGCACGTCTTCGCAGACGCTCTCAAGGGACTGCCGGTTGGCACCACCGTCGTTGGGGAGGAGACCCACTAATGAGCGAGATCACCGATACCGCCCGTGACCGCATGGAGAAGTGCCTCGAGGCGCTCAAGACCAACTTTGGCAAGGTCCGCACGGGGCGCGCCAACCCGCACGTCCTCGACTCCATCATGGTCGACTACTACGGCCAGTCCACGCCCGTGACCCAGCTTGCCGGCGTCAAGGTTCCCGAGGCCAGCATGCTCGTGGTCGAGCCGTGGGACAAGACGAGCCTCAACGCCATCGAGAAGGCCATCTCCCAGTCCGACCTTGGCATCACCCCGTCCAACGACGGTCAGGTCATTCGCCTTCCGTTCCCCAAGCCCACCGGAGAGCGCCGCAAGGAGCTTGCCAAGGAGTGCCGCACGCTCGCCGAGGAGGCCCGTGTGGCCGTCCGCAACGTTCGTCGCGAGGCAAACGGCAAGCTCGAGCGCGACGAGGAGCTCTCCGAGGACGACGTGCGCCGCGAGCAGGCCAAGGTCCAGAAGCTCACGGACGACTTCGTGAAGAAGATTGACGAGGCGACCAAGGCCAAAGAGGCCGAGGTCATGGAGATCTAGAACAGCGGGTGTATCGCGTGCAGCGTGACGATCAAGAGCTGATCAACTACTTCTCGGAGCCTCCCGCCGACGTCTGCCTCGACGACGTCGACCTCGGGAGGCTCCCGAGCCATATCTCCGTCATCATGGACGGCAACGGCCGCTGGGCCACGCGCCAGGGCATGGAGCGCGGCCAAGGCCACATCGCCGGCATCTCGAGCCTGCGTGAGACCATCACCGCCTGTGTCCGCCTCGGCATCGACGTCCTGAGCGCCTATGCGTTCTCGACGGAGAACTGGAAGCGTCCGCAGAAGGAGGTGGACCTTCTCATGCATCTCTTCGCAACCACCCTCGTGAAGGAGCTGCCGCTGTTCCACCAGGAGAACGTCCGCCTCGAGTTCCTGGGTGACATCGAGTCGCTTCCCGAGAAGACGCGGAAGGTCTTTGAGCAGGGCCTGAGCGAGACGGCCGACCACACGGGTATGACGCTCGCCCTTGCCGTGAACTATGGCGCGCGCGCCGAGCTCGCCCGTGCCGCTCGACTCATCTCCCAGGAAGTGGCCGAGGGCACGCTTGCCGTAGAGGACATCGACCAAAAATGTGTGGCCGACCACCTCTACACGGCCGACCTCCCGGACCCGGAGCTGCTCATCCGCACCTCCGGCGAGCTCAGGCTCTCCAACTACCTGCTATGGCAGCTCGCCTACAGCGAGTTCTACGTCACCGATACCCTGTGGCCCGACTTCGACCGCTGGGAGCTCCTCCGCGCCATTCGCGCCTTTCAGGGCCGCGACCGTCGCTTTGGCGGGGTGAGCGCCAAGTGAGCCAGACCGAGCGTGGGGGAGCGAGCACCCGCACCAACGCGCCCAAGACCCTCGACTCCGCCTCCGAGTCGCTCGAGCGTCGCCGCAAGGCCCATGAGGGCGAGCGCGTCGTGGGTGGCCTCAAGAGCCAGAAGGCGCGCAGCTGGACCGAGAAGCTGCTCACCCGCACCACGTCTGGCCTCGTCTATGCGCTGTGCATCTTCGCTTGCCTGTTCTGGGGACGCATTCCCACGGCGGTGCTCGTTGGCGCCATGGCTTGGCTCTGTGGCTCGGAGTTCTATCGCATGGCCAGGCTCGCCGGTCGCATGCCCAACGAGTTCGTTGGGCTGTGTGCCGTCGTCCTCTATCCCTTGGCGGCGCTCGCCAGGCCCGAGGCCGAGACGGGCATCACGCTGCTGCTCATGCTCGCCTGCGGAACCTGGTACGTGCTCACGCCTCGGGCGAGCATCTCTGACGCCTCCATCACGGTCTTCGGCGCCGCCTACACGGGGCTTCTCTTCTCCTCGGTCGTCACGATTCGCTCGTGTGACGCCGGCTTTGACGGTGCCCTGCTCACGTTTGGCGTCATGGGCTCCGTGTGGGTCAACGACGCGTTCGCCTACCTCGTGGGCTCCAAGCTCGGACGCCACAAGCTGGCACCGCGCATCTCTCCCAACAAGAGCTGGGAGGGACTGGTCGGCGGTCTTGTGGGCTCGTGTATCGTGTGGGTCATCGTCTGGGCCCTCGGCGTTCGATCTATCAACCTGGGACTAGCGCTGCTCGCAGGCGTCCTGTGCGGATGCGCGGGCGTCGTCGGCGACCTGTTCGAGAGCCGTCTCAAGCGAAGCGTGGGCGTCAAGGACTCCGGCAACTTCATGCCCGGTCACGGCGGCCTTCTCGACCGCTCGGACTCCATGCTGTTCGCCTGTATGACGGCTTACTTCGTGCTCCACTACGGAGGAATACTTTGAGCATCTTCGAGGACATCTCAAGCACCATCACCAGGGAGCGCCCGCTACGCGTGGCGCTCCTTGGCTGCTCGGGCTCCATCGGCAAGCAGACGCTAGACGTCGTCCGCATGCATCCAGACAAGCTGAGGCTCACTGCCCTCGCCGTGAACTCATCGTGCGAGGGGCTCGTAAGGGCCGCCCGTGAGTTCGATGTGAGCCACGTGGCCATCGCCGACGAGACCCGTAGGAACGACCCGGCCCTCGCAGAGCTTCCCAAGGACTGTGAGCTCGGGTTTGGCCAGGACAGCGTCACTCGGCTCGCAAGCCTTCCCGACGTCGACAGCGTGCTCGTCGCCGTCGTGGGCGAGGCCGGCATCTGGGCGAGCCATGAGGCGCTAAGGGCCGGCAAGATCTGGGCGCCGGCCAATAAGGAGGCGCTCGTCATCGGCGGTGACCTGCTCATGCCCATGGCCAAGCCGGGCCGAGTCCTTCCTGTTGACTCCGAGCACAACGCCATCTACCAGTGCCTCGTTGGCGAGCGTCGCCATGACGTGAAGAAAATCTGGCTCACGTGCTCTGGTGGTCCGTTCTTTGGCCGCACGAGGGAGCAGCTCGCGAGCGTCACGGCGGCCGACGCCCTCGCTCACCCCACGTGGAAGATGGGCGCAAAGATCACGATTGACTGCGCCACGCTCATGAACAAGGGCCTCGAGGTCATCGAGGCGCACCACCTGTTCGATGTGCCTATCGACGACGTCAACGTGCTCGTGCATCGCCAGAGCAAGATTCACAGTGCGGTCGAGTTCGCGGATGGCTCCGTAAAAGCGCAGCTTGGCCCCTCTGACATGCGTGTGGCCATCCAATATGCGCTTAGCTATCCCGAGCGCTGGGAGTCGCCCGCCGCCCACGTTGACTGGCGCTGCTCCGAGCCGCTCACCTTTGCCGCCCCGGACACGGAGGCGTTCCGTTGCCTTGACCTTGCGCTCAGTGCCGGCAAGACCGGCGGCACGCTGCCCTGCGCGATGAACGCGGCGAACGAGGTCGCAAACGAGGCCTTCCGCGAGGGGCGATGCGGTTTCACCGACATCGATGCCATCGTCGAGGGCGTCATGGACGCCACTCACGTGGAGCCGCTCTCCTCGCTTGAGCAGATCGCCGAGGTTGACGCTCTGGCCCGCACGCGTGCCCGCGACCTTCTTATGAGGCGTGCATGAGTGCGCTCACCAGCACCGCGTCGGCCATCTTCTGGGGTGTCATTCTCCTCTCCTCGCTCGTGTTCGTTCATGAGGCGGGACACTTCCTGGCGGCTCGCGCCTTCGGGATGCGCGTCACTGAGTTCTTCCTGGGCATGCCGTGTCGCTGGCGCATCTCCCAGAAGAGCGCGGACCACGGCACTGAGGTGGGCGTGACCCCCATCCTGCTCGGCGGCTACAACCGCATCTGCGGCATGGAGGGGCAGGCGGGAAATCTTGCCGCGCCCATCCTCGAGCTCGTTGCCAAGGCGGGGCGTATCGAGATCTCCGAGCTCGCGAGCTCGCTCGCAGCCAGCGAGGATGAGGTCTGCGAGCAGCTTTCCGTCCTCGTTGACTGGGCAGCGCTCGAGCCCTACTACGACGAGGAGGCAGGGGAGAGCCCCAGCCAGAAGATGTGGCCCCGTAGCGTGCAGACCGTTCAAAGAGACGCCAACCTTCTCACGGCCTTCGACTCGGGCCATGACTTCTCGCTTGAGGGGTCCACGGCGGCAGGGGAGCCCCACGCGCTTCCGCAGGGAGGTGCCGCCGAGCTTCTCGACCAAGAGCGCTCGCACACCTATCAGGGCAAGGGATTCGTTGCCCGCGTGGTCACGCTTGTGGCCGGTCCCCTCATCAACGTGATTCTGGGCATGGCACTTATCTCCGGTGTCCTCGGCATCTGCGGGGTCAGCGTTCCGAGCTCCTCGACGGTCATCGGAGCCGTCGAGGACGCCTCGCTTGCTCAGGCTGCGGGTATCCAGGCGGGAGATCACATTGAGTCCGTCGCGGGAACCCATGTCGAGAGCTGGACGGAGATGGGCCAGCTCCTGCGCTCCAGCATTGCCACCGGTCAGCCCTTCGACGTCACGTACGAGCGAGACGGGAGCCGCCTGAGCGCGAGCGTGGACTCTGCTTCCGTGAACAATGACGGTAAGTTTGGAATCACGGCGTCGGCCGAGGTGTATCGGCCCACGTTCCTGGAGTCCATAAGCATGGGATGGCACTACTTCACCTCCACGGTTGGTTACGTGGCGCAGCTCTTCCAGCCAGCGCACACCGCAGAGGTGGTTTCGCAGTCCACCTCCATTGTGGGTATCTCGGTCATGGCCTCACAAGCGGCCCAAACTGGCGTCGAGAGCTTTCTGCTCCTCATGGCGGCCATTTCGCTGTCCCTGGGCATCATGAACCTCATTCCCATTCCGCCCCTCGACGGTGGCAAGCTCCTCATCGAGCTCGTTCAGCTCGTGATTAGAAGGGACATCTCCCCGCGTGTGCAGGGATACCTCTCCTACCTTGGCCTCGCACTCGCGCTCGTGCTGTTCTTTGCGGTGCTTCGCCAGGACATCCTCAGATTCGTCATCGGAGGCTAGCCCATGATTGACCTCAGAAGCAGCGGCGCAGGCACGCCGCTCCCGCGAGAGCTCACCCACCAGGTGCATGTCGGCAACGTTGCCGTGGGTGGCGGCGCACCCGTGTCCGTGCAGTCCATGTGTACCACCAAGACCACCGATCCGGCCTCCACGCTCGCACAGATTGGCGAGCTCGCAGACCTTGGGTGCGAGATCGTCCGCGTCGCCATCCCGCACGCGGACGCCCTCGATGGCTTCCAGGAGATCTGCGCCGAGTCCCCGCTTCCCGTGGTGGCAGACATCCACTTCGACCACACGCTTGCCATCGAGGCGGCGCGCAGGGGCGCCTCCGGCCTTCGCATCAACCCTGGCAACGTGGGCTCGTTCGACCGCGTGGATGCCGTCATCGACGCGGCGGGCGAGGCCGGCATCCCCATCCGCATCGGCGTGAACGCGGGGTCTCTGGACAAGAGCATCGACGCACGCGATGACCTCACGCAGCCCGAGAAACTCGTGCAGAGCGCCGTCTCCTTCGTGCACCACTTCGAGGAGCGCGGCTTTGCCGACATCGTGCTGTCCGCCAAGGTCCATGACGTCGCGGCGACCATTCTCACGAACCGCGAGCTCTCGCGTCTGTTGCCGCACGTTCCGCTTCACCTGGGCGTCACCGAGGCCGGCACCGTTCGCCAGGGGACGGTCAAGAACGTGAGCGCGCTGTCGGTGCTGCTCACCGAGGGCATCGGCGACACGATGCGCCTCTCGCTCACCGCGCCGCCCAGCGAGGAGGTTCCCGTTGCTTGGGAGCTCCTCCAGGTGCTCGGCATGCGCCGCAGGACCCCAGAGCTCGTGAGTTGTCCCACGTGTGGCCGTTGCCAGGTGAACCTCATCGAGATTGCCGGCGAGGTGGAGCGTAGACTCCAGTCGGTCCGCGCCCCCATCTCCGTTGCCGTCATGGGCTGCGTCGTCAATGGTCCCGGCGAGGCACGAGGGGCAGACATCGGCGTCGCCTACGGCAAGGGGACGGGCCTGCTCATTGCCGGTGGCGAGACGCTGCGCAAGGTCCCCGAGGATCTCATCGTCGACGAGCTGTTCCACGAGATTCACGAGCGCTTCGAGCAGTGACGCGCCTGCTTGCGCCGGCTCCGATGGGGTCGGCGCTTTCGCGCTAGAATGACACGGTTGCAACTGATGTGGCGGGTCTCCGCCGCTTGAAATGGAAGGAACCCCATGAAGCCCATGAAGATGAGCCGCCTGTACGCGCCCACGCTCAAGGAGGACCCCACCGAGGCCGAGCTTGCGAGCCACCGCCTGCTGCTTCGCGCCGGCATGATCCGCAAGGAGGCCGCGGGCCTCTACACCTACCTGCCTCTCGCCTGGCGCTCCATCAAGAAAATCGAGAACATCGTCCGCGACGAGATGGACAACGCCGGCGCCCAGGAGCTCATGATGCCCATCATGGTCGATGCCGACCTCTGGCGCCAGAGCGGCCGCATCGACGCCTATGGCAAGGAGCTCATCCGCTTCAAGGATCGCCACGAGCGCGAGTTCGTGCTTGGCCCCACCCACGAGGAGACGATCACGGCCCTCGTGCGCAACGAGCTGCGCAGCTACAAGCAGCTGCCGGTGAACCTGTACCACATCCAGGACAAGTTCCGCGACGAGTTCCGTCCCCGCTACGGCCTCATGCGCGGCCGCGAGTTCATCATGAAGGACGCCTACAGCTTCTCCGCCACGCAGGAGAGCCTGCAGGAGGAGTACGACAAGATGAAGGAGGCCTACGCGAACATCTGCGTGCGCTGTGGCCTCAAGGCGTTGCCCGTCGTCGCTGACTCCGGCGAGATCGGCGGCGACACCTCCGTGGAGTACATGGCACTCGCGGACGCCGGCGAGGCGAGCCTGGTCTACTGCGATGACTGCGGCTTTGCCGCGGACGACGAGGCGGCCACGACCAAGGTTGCCGTCCTCGACGGTCCCGGCGACGGCACGCTTACCAAGGTCGAGACCCCGAACTGCGGCACCATCGCCGATGTCGCCAGGTTCTTTGGCGTCCCCGAGAACGCCACCGTCAAGTCGCTGTGCCTCATTGACGGCGAGGGCACGCCCACGCTGTGCCTCGTCCCGGGCGACCACGAGCTCAACGACTGCAAGGCTGAGCACACCTTTGGTGACTACCACCTTATGACCGAGGAGGAGCTCGTCGCGAACGGCCTGCACAAGGGCTTCATCGGGCCGGTGAACCTCCCCGAGGGCATTCGTGTCGTCTGTGACGAGAGCCTTCGCGACGCCACCAACTGGGCATGCGGCGCAAACGAGCCGGGCTTCCACTTCACGGGCATCCAGGAGGGCCGCGACTTCACGGCCGACGCCTGGGCCGACCTCGTCACCGTCATCGCCGGCGACCCCTGCCCCCACTGCGGCAAGCCCCTCTCCGCGGCCCGTGGCATCGAGGTCTCGCAGGTGTTCCAGCTGGGCACGAAGTACTCCGAGGCCATGGGCGCCACGTTCATGGACGAGGACGGCAAAGAGAAGCCGCTCATCATGGGCTGCTACGGCGTGGGCGTCTCCCGCGCGCTCGCGGCCGTTGTCGAGCAGCACAACGATGAGAACGGCATCGTGTGGCCCGTCTCGGTGGCGCCTTACGAGGTCGCCATCGTCCCGCTTGACGTGAACGACGACCTTGTCTGGCCGGCCGGCCAGAAGGTCGCCGACGAGCTGGCCGCTGCGGGCATCGAGGTCGTCATCGACGACCGCAAGGAGCGCCCCGGCGTCAAGTTTGCCGACAACGACCTCATGGGCTTCCCGTACCAGCTCGTCTTTGGCAAGCGCGCCGTCAAGAACGGCAACTGCGAGCTCAAGGACCGTGCCACCGGCGAGCGCGTCGACGTGTCGCTTAACGAGGTGGCCGAGAAGGTCGCGGGCCTCGTCCGCGCCGCCCGCGCCTAAGGGAGCATGCCTTGGCACTTGAGACAAACAAGGACTTGGCGGGTCTCGCCACGAGCGGGATCCGCCGGTTCACGGCCCTTGCCAATCAGACGCCGGGATGCGTGAAGCTCACGCTTGGCGAGCCGGAGTTCGACACGCCCGCGCCCATTTGTGCTGCCGTGAGCGGTTCGCTGGCGCGTGGGCTCACACACTATCCGCCCAACAATGGCAGGCCGGAGCTTCTCGAGGCCCTCTCTGCCTACATGGGGCGGCAGGGGCTCTCCTATGGGCCCGACGAGCTTATCGTCACGTGCGGAGCCACCGAGGCACTTGCGGCCTCGCTTATGGCGCTTATCAACCCAGGTGACGAGGTCATCGTTCCCACGCCGGCGTTCGGTCTCTACGAGTCGATCGTGCGGGCCGCCCATGGCGTCGTGGTGCCGCTCGACACGAGTGCCAACGGGTTCCAGATTTCTGACGAGCTGCTCGAGGGCGTGGTGGGGGAGCGCACAAAGGCGATCGTCATCACGTCTCCCAACAACCCCACGGGTTGCGTCTACGACGCGCACACGCTCGATGCTGTTGCGCGGGCTCAGGAACGTTACGGCCTCTTTGTCATCTGTGACGACGTCTACAACAGGCTGGTGTACTCGGAGGGCTACGAGCGCTATGCCGCCCGGCACTCGGAGGCACGTGAGCTCACCATTGTGGTGGATTCGTTCTCCAAGCCCTGGGCCATGACTGGCTGGAGGCTCGGCTGGCTTGCGGCGGCGCCTGCGCTCAAAGCCCAGGTCGAGAAGATGCACCAGTACCTGGTCTCGAGCGTGACTGCGTTTCTGCAGGATGCCGCCGTCGTGGCGCTGGGATGTGACGTTGAGCCCATGCGCGAGACCTACGAGCGCAGGAGGGACTACGTCTGCGAGCGCCTTGGCGGCATGGGCCTTTCTCTCGAGCACCCGGCGGGCGCCTTCTATGCGTTCCCGAGCATTGCGGGCCTGGGTCTTGGCTCCGAGGAGTTCTGCAGAAGGGCGATCAGCGAAGCCGGCGTCGCGCTGGTGCCGGGCACGTGCTTTGGCTCGGAGGGCTTTGTGCGTCTGAGCTACTGCGTGTCAGACGAGGACCTCAAGGTTGGCCTTGATCGCCTCGGGTCATTTGTTGCCAGCCTCAAGAGCTAACGGTTTGGCGGATTGCTCAAACAATTTTTGATTTTCACGCTGCTTTGGCGGAATTTTTGGTACTATACGATTCGTTGATTCGGGGATATAGCTCAGTTGGGAGAGCGCGTGACTGGCAGTCACGAGGTCAGGGGTTCGAACCCCCTTATCTCCACCAGATATGATGGCGGCGGCTTCGGTCGCCGTTTTTTGTTAGCTTTGCTCGGACAGAATTATTTCTTGATTGGGACTTGCAAACCATCGGGATATCCGTATAGTTACTAATGCACTTGCGCACGGGGATATAGCTCAGTTGGGAGAGCGCGTGACTGGCAGTCACGAGGTCAGGGGTTCGAACCCCCTTATCTCCACCACATATGACAAGGCGGAGACATTTGCCTCCGCCTTTTTTCATATCCTGGGGCCTATGGCGCAACGGTTAGCGCAGGGGACTCATAATCCCTGGGTTGTAGGTTCGAATCCTACTGGGCCCACCAACAAACCAGCAGCTCAGGGGGCTAGTTGCTCTCTGAGCTGCATTGCTATTCGAACTCGGTGAATCCGTTCGATACAATGTGGGAACGATAGCTTGGACGGTATTTCGAGAGGGGAGAGCCATGGCGGACGAGAAGCACGATGCGCCTCGCAGCATCAAGCCGCTTGCCATTGGCTATCTCGTCTGGCACTGCGTCTCCAGCCTTGCCATTCTCGTAATCCTCACGTTCACCACGCTTGCGTATGCGGGTGTCTACTCGGTCCAGGGAGTTCTGCCCCAGACGGTCACGCTTATGGGCTGGCCCATTTCCGCATGGCTCTTCATCGTGGGTTCCTGGATCGCGATGGGACTCGTTCTTGTCGCCGGCATCTCGTTTGCGGTGTTTGCGCTGACTGCACAGAACATGCCCGAGAGATTCGGCCGTGCCATCGTTCTCGGACGCGTTATGTTCTGCCTCTGCGCCCTTGACCTCGTGTTCTGCATCATTCAGGGCGACCCCGTCTCTCTCGTGGCCACCATCATTTCCGCCAGCCTCACGGCGGCACTCGCCCTAGAGGTCCGCGCTCTCAGTAAAGCCGCCGCCCAGAGTGTGCCCAAGAAGAGCTTCGTGGCTGAGTCGATCGATGAGGAACCCGTCAGGGAGGAGCTCCTTGAGGGTCACGTGCGCTCACTGTTTAAAGCAACGACAGGCTATTGCACGATCATGCTCGCATGGGGCGTGCTTCGAGTTGTCTACGGCCTTTCCAGCCTCATAGCACTTCCCCTGGCCCTCGGCGGCAGGGGAGCGACTTTCGGGCTTGTCTCCTCCCTCGTCATCATGGCCATCGGCGTCTACCTCATACTGTCCGGAAGATCCGGCAAGACGGCGCTCAGCGGCTCGGGCAGCCTTTCCAGGTTCCTTCTCATGTGCAAGGTTGGCGTCATCGTCTCCGGCGGTGCGCTAGCCCTCTTCGTGGTCCTGCTCCTTCTTGGCATGGCACCGACCTCGGGCGAGGTGTTCTGCGCCGTCGTGGACCTTGCCCTCTGTTTCGCGGGCCTATTCAACGGCTCCCGTCTTTGCGCAGAGCTCGGAGCGTAAACAGAGGACGCGTCTCAAAGGGGACGTAGCCCTTTGGGACGCTCGGCTCATTACCCCTTGGCGAGTTAACGCCGACACCTACGACCTCGACCCCGAGGACGACTTCAGGGAGACCATCAAGGCGTTCGACCTCGAGATGGCCAAGACCAAGGGCGCGAGCGGTGAGTGGGACCAGACCGACGGGCAGTCGTGTCTCGACCGTGAACGCCGAGGCCACCTCGGGAGAGGCGATCTATGACGCGAGCACCGCGTGAACAGTGCTATGTCCCGCGTTCACGCGGCTTCCAACTTCTTTCAAAATTCTTCTTGCGTCTGCTCGAAGGCCTGTGGTAAATTACTTCTTGCTGCGCACGACGGCAGCTCGAAGTGGGCGATTGGCTCAGGGGTAGAGCACATCCTTCACACGGATGGGGTCGCTGGTTCGAATCCAGCATCGCCCACCACTTCGGGGATATAGCTCAGTTGGGAGAGCGCGTGACTGGCAGTCACGAGGTCAGGGGTTCGAACCCCCTTATCTCCACCATAATCGAGGAGGCCGGGACTTTTCGTTCCGGCCTTTTTTGTTACGTAGCGGCCTCAACCAAGGAGAGAGCCATGAGCGAGCAGATCGAGAACCCCGTAAGCGCCTTTGGCCTACACGTCGCCCACGTGGGCATCAACGCCGGGAGCCCCGAGGAGGCCAGGGAGGTTGCCGAGCTCTTCCAGACGCTCATGGGCCTCGAGCCCAACGTCACTCCCGTCTCGGTCTTCGCCGACACGCTCGTCGAGGTCATGAGCGGCTGCGGCAGGGGAGAGAAGGGCCACATCGGTTTTGGCGTGAACGACATCGTCGCCGCCGAGAAGTGGTTTGCCGCCCGAGGCTTCGAGATCAACGAGGACTCCCGCGCCCTCAACCCCGACGGCTCCACCAAGCTCGTCTACTTCAAGCGCCAGATCGCCGGATTCGCCATCCACCTCTGCCAGGACTAACACCTCCAAGCCCACGTCGTCTCAACCTTCCAAGGAGCACCCTTGATTCTTCTTGCCGACAAGGTCTCAAAGTCATTCGGCGGCCGCACGCTCTTCGAGGGCGCCACGCTGCAGCTCAATGCCGGCCAGCGCTGGGCCCTCGTGGGACCCAACGGCGCCGGAAAGACCACGCTGCTCAAGATCATCATGGGCGTCGAGTCCCCGGACGAGGGAACCGTGAGCTTCCAGAAGGGCACCTCGGTGGGCTACCTGGAGCAGGAGGCCAAGCTTGCCGGCCATGCGAGCGCGCTTGAAGAGGTCAAGTCCTCGGCCACCGAGATCCGCCGCCTGGGCGAGCGCATCTCCGAGCTTGAGGCGGCAATCGCAAACACCCCCGAGGGTGACGAGCTCAACTCCCTTCTCGAGGAGTACGGCCACGCACAGGATCGCTTCGAGCGCCTGGGCGGCTACGAGCTCGACAGCCGCGCCCGCGCCATCCTGTGCGGCCTGGGCTTTCCCGTCGAGGACCTCGACAAACCCGCCGAGGACTTCTCCGGCGGCTGGCAGATGCGCATTGCGCTCTCCAAGCTGCTGCTTCGTCACCCAGACCTGCTGCTGCTCGACGAGCCCACGAACCACCTCGACCTCGAGAGCGTCCAGTGGCTCGAGCAGTTCCTTGCCAGCTACGAAGGCGCCGTGCTTCTCGTGAGCCACGACCGATCCTTCATGGACGCGTGCGTCTCCCATGTCGCGGCGCTCGAGAACCGCCGCCTCACCGCCTACACCGGCAACTACTCCGCCTACCTTCGCCAGCGCGAGGACAACCTCGAGCAGCTCCGCGCCAAGCGCGCCGCCCAGGAGCGCGAAATCGCCCACATGCAGGTCTTCGTCGACAAGTTCCGCTACAAGCCCACCAAGGCCGCCCAGGCCCAGGAGCGCATGAAGCGCATCGAGCAGATCAAGAGCGAACTCGTGGTGCTCCCCGAGTCCTCGCGCAAGGTGAGCTTCTCGTTCCCCGAGCCGCCCCGCACCGGAGACATGGTGGTCTCGCTCGAGCACATCCGCAAGGCGTTTGGCGACAACCTCGTCTACGGCGACGCGAACGCCACGTTCTTCCGTGGCGACCACGTGGCGCTCGTGGGCCCCAACGGCGCCGGCAAGTCAACGCTCATGAAGCTTGCCCTCGGCTTCGAGAAGCCGGATGCGGGTCACGTGGAGCTTGGTCAGAACGTCACGAGCGCCTACTATGCCCAGCATCAGCTCGAGACCCTCAGCGAGTCAAACACCGTCATGGGCGAGATGGACGCGGCGGCCCCCGGCTGGACGAGCTCGGAGGAGCGCCGCCTTCTCGGAGCGTTCCTCTTCTCCGGAGACGACGTTGACAAGCGTGTGGGCGTACTGTCAGGTGGCGAGCGTGCGCGCCTGGCGTTGGCAAAGATGCTCGTGGCCCCAGACCCGCTGCTGTGCCTCGACGAGCCCACGAACCACCTCGACATCGACTCGGTGGACGTGCTCGAGCGCGCGCTCGTCGACTTCAAGGGCACCATCCTGCTCATCAGCCACGACGAGCACCTCGTGCGCGCCGTGGCCAACAAGGTCGTTGACGTTCGCGACGGCCACGTGACCGTCTACGACGGCGACTACGACTACTACCTCTACAAGAGGGCCGAGCTCGAGGCTGCCGCGCAGGAGCAGCAGACCTCGGAGCCGGCCGTGAGGAACGCCCAGCAGCCCGCAAAGGCCAGCACCCAGACGCCCGAGACCGGTGGCCGCAACGTCAAGACCAAGGAGCAGCGACGTGCCGAGGCCGAGGCCAGAAACGCCCTCAACAAGGCCCTGCGCTCCACCAAGAAGCGCCTGAAGGAGGTCGAGGAGGCCCTGGAGCCCGCTCACGCCCGCTACGACGAGCTCATGGAGCTCATGGCCTCCGAGGAGCTCTACGCAGACGCCAAGAAGTTCGACGAGGCCATGGCCGAGTACAACGCGCTCAAGAAGAAGATTCCTGCCCTCGAGGAGGAGTGGCTCGAGCTCTCCGAAAAGCTCGAGGAGGCCAAGCAGAATGCCTAGCGCATCGCGCGTCCTTGGCATCGCGAGAGTCTTTCTAGGCGCCCTAGCGGCCGCCCTCGTTGTCGCGGCAGTGTTTCTCCTCATCCCCGTGCCAGAGCTCAGGGCCGCCCAGATCGAGCTCTCGCTTGCCATCCAGGGGCTCGAGCCGTCCACGATGAGGGGCTTTCTCGTGATCGGAACCCAGGCGGGCACGGCACTTCGCGGCGACTTTCTGCTCAGCGCGGGGGCGCTGCTTCTCTTAGACTGGGTACTTGGACGCGCCTCTCGCACAACGCAGGGGCTCTGAGCTGCCGGGAGGCGACGTGTACTCGCTTGAAAACATCGCGCGCATCGCGCTCACGGTGGCGCTTCTGCTACTCGCCGCCATCATCCATGAGGTGGCGCACGGCTTTGTGGCACATTTGTGCGGCGATGACACAGCCAAGGAGGCGGGGAGGCTCACGCTGAACCCCGCCAAACACCTCGACCCCTTTGGCTCGGTGGTGTTGCCGCTGCTCATGGCCATCGCTGGCGGCTTTGTCTTCTCCTACGCAAAGCCCGTGCCCTACAACCCCTATCGCCTCAAGAGGCGCAGGCGCGACGAGGTGCTCGTGGCGCTCGCCGGCCCCGCCTCCAACATCCTGCAGGCCCTGATCGGCGCCGCGTGCTTCAACGGGGTCTGGGCCCTCGTCGAGACAAACAGCGAGCTCTACTTTACAGGCTCAGAGGTGCTGGGCATGACGGGCATGCAGTGGCTGCTCACGGCGCTGTCCACCTACGTGTGGGTGAACCTCATGCTCGCCTTCTTCAACCTCGTCCCACTGCCGCCGCTCGACGGATCCAAGGTAGTCTGCTACTTCCTCAAGGGCGAGGCGCTTCAGCGTTACTACCAGGTCCAGCGCTATTCCATGCCCATCCTCATCGCGGTGCTCTACCTGCTTCCGCGCCTGGGCCTCGACCCCCTTGGCGCCTACCTGGACTTCTTTGCGGGCAACCTCTACGACCTGCTGCTGGGGATGTGATCTGGTGAGCTACCGCGTACAGACGCAGACCTTCTCGGGGCCGTTCGACCTGCTGCTCCAGCTCGTGAGCCGCCAGCGTGTCGACATCGGAGCCATCTTCATCTCGGAGGTGGCAGACCAGTACCTGGCCGAGGTAGAGCGTATGGGCGAGCTCGACCTGGACGTGGCGAGCGACTTCGTGCTCGTGGCCTCCACGCTGCTTGACATCAAGGCTGCCTCTCTCGTCCCCGAGGACGCCCCCGTGCGCTCCGACGATGAGGACGAGGACAACCTTGCCGACCTCTCGGCCGACGAGGCGCGCGAGGTGCTCATCGCAAGGCTCATCGCCTACAAGCAGTTCAGGAATACCGCCGCGGCCCTTGGCAGCCGTATGGAGGCCCAGGCCCGCATGCACCCCAGGACCGCCGGCCCAGACCCGGAGTTTCTCAACACCATGCCCGACTACCTCGAGGGCATCACGCTGCGCGGCCTTGCCGTCATCTGCGCAGACCTCGACAGCAGGCGAGAGGGCTTCCTGCTCGAGGCCGAGCACATCGCCCCCAAGCGCCTTCCGGTGGCCCTCACGGTGGCCTCCGTGGACCGCGTCACGAGGGCGCACCCCCACACTACCTTCGACGAGCTGCTTGATGGCGACTCCACGCCCGAGCAGGTCGTCGTGACCTTTCTCGCGATCCTGCAGCTCTACAAGCTGGGAAGCGTGAGGCTCACGCAAAACGACAACTTCGAGACGATCGACATCGACCGCGTGGAGGGGGCGCCGGCCTACGAGGTGGACGCAACGACGCTGGCCGAGCTGGAGGGAGAGTACTGATGCAAGAGCTCGACAGGCTCGACGCCGGCTCCATGAAGGGCGCGCTCGAGGCAATGCTGCTCGCCTCGTCTGACCCGGTGAGCGCCACTGACCTCGCTGGTGTCCTGGGAGCGGCACCGGGCGAGGTGGCCTCTGCGCTCGCAGACCTTGCCGCCGAGTACTCGGACGCCAACCGCGGCTTCCAGCTGCGCGAGGTGGCAGGCGGCTGGAGACTGTTCACCCACCCGGCCTTCCACGACCAGGTGGAGGCGCTCGTCATGAGCTGGGACACCAGGAGGCTCTCGCAGGCGGCCCTCGAGACGCTCGCCGTGATCGCCTACCACCAGCCCGTGACGCGCGAGGGCGTGAAGGCCATCCGCGGCGTCAACTCCGATGGCGTCATCTCCTCGCTGGTGGACAAGGGCCTTGTGCGCGAGGCGGGCAGGGACCCTCAGCGTGCCCATGCCATCCGCTACGCCACGACGCAGGCGTTCCTCGAGCGCTTCGGTCTCAAGAGCCTTCGCGAGCTTCCGGACCTCGAGCAGTTCGCCCCCGACGAGGAGTCGCGCAAGTTCATCCGCGAGCGCCTGTCCGGGCGCTCCATCGAGTCGACGCTCGAGGAGGCCGCGGCAGACGTGGACGAGCAGCTCGAGCTGCTGGAACCCACGGACGAGGGTGCCGATGAGTAGCGAGCCGAGCCAGCAAGAGCGCATCGTGCCCATGCGCGTCCAGAAGTTCCTCGCTCGCGCCGGCGTTGCCAGCAGACGAGGCTCCGAGAACCTCATGACCGCCGGCCGCGTGCGCGTCAACGGACAGGTCGTCACCGAGCTCGGCAGCAAGGTGGACCCGCTCGTGGATGTCGTCACGGTGGACGGGCGAGAGGTGAGGCTTGCGGACGGCTCGGTCTACCTCATGCTCAACAAGCCCGCTGGCTACGTCACGACGATGAGGGACCCTGGCGGCAGGCCCTGCGTGGCAAGCCTCGTCCCCACCTCAACCTATCCCGGGCTCTTTCCCGTGGGAAGGCTCGACCGCGACACAACCGGGCTTCTGCTCTTTACCACAGACGGCGAGGCGGCCCAGCGGCTGCTTCATCCCTCGTTCGAAAAGGACAAGCACTACGTGGCCCTCATCGAGGGCAGGCTCGGCGCAAGCGAGCGCCGGCAGCTCGAGCAAGGCATCACGCTCAACGACGGCCTCTGCGCACCCGCTCGCGTAGAGCTCATAGGGCCAGACGACCCTCGTGTCACCTCTGTGGCGAGGAGGGCCGCAGTTGGCACCTCAATCGTGGGACTCACGATTCACGAGGGGCGAAAGCACCAGGTCAAGCGAATGCTGTCCGCGGTGGGACATGAGGTGCTGACGCTGCATCGCGACACGTTCGGGCCGCTTCGTCTCAGTGGCGTGAGGCCGGGAGAGTGGCGTATGCTCACTGAAGCTGAGGGGAAGGCGCTGCTGGGCGCCACGAGGGGAGATAGGTAGCGATGGCAGAGTACGGACGCGTGCTGTTCATGCGGCATCCCAGGACTGTGTTCAACGACACGGGCCTGCTCTCCGGCCACATCGACGTCGAGCTCTCCGAGGAGGGAAGGGCGCAGGCACGCCGCGCCGCCGATGCGTTGGCCGCCTGGCAGCCGGACCGCATCCTAAGCTCTCCGCTCGGTCGCTGCCGCGCCATTGCGGACGCCGCGGCGAGTGCGCTCGGCCAGCAGGTCATCGTCGACGAGCGACTCATAGAGCTTGACTTCGGCCCGCTCGAAGGCGTCCCCAAGGCCGATCTTGAGCGTCAGGGGCTCTCGTTTCCCTGGGACATCGTAGGCGGCCGCTCCGTTGCCGCCCCCGGCGCCGAGACGTTCGAGCAGCTCATCGAACGCGCAGCGGGCTTCGTCGACTACGTTGCCACGCTGCGGGGAAAGACGGCCTGCGTGACGCACGGCGGCTTCTCGAGGGCCGTGTTCGCCGCCGCCTACCACGAGCCGGTCGAGGTGTTCTGGGACCGCGTCATCCCCAACGTCTCGTCCCAGGTGTTCGTCTCGAACGGCAAAAGGCTCGCCCTCCAGACCGCTGGCCTCACGCCCGAGGAGCTCCACCGCAGGGCAGACGCGCACTTCGTGCCTCGAGATTCCGTGAGCTCGGCGTTCTCTGAGCCCGTGGACGACCTCTCGAACAACTAGCGGCAAACGCGGCCGCCACGCGACCAAACAGGAAAGGAACGCACATGATCGTTGCCATTGACGGGCCCGCAGGCTCGGGAAAGTCCACCGTGGCCAGGGCCATGGCCACCCGCGAGGGCCTTACCTATCTCGACACGGGGGCGATGTATCGCGCCGTGACCGACGCGGCCCTTACGCGCGGCGTTGACGTGTCGGATGCAGCGGCCGTCTCCGAGCTCGCACGCACCATCGACATCGTCCTGGACAACGGCGAGGCCGGACCCACGGTCACCGTTGACGGGCAGGACCGCACCGCGGCCATTCGCACGCCGGAAGTGGACGCCAACGTCTCTGCCGTGGCCGCCGTCCCCGCGGTTCGCGAGGCCATGGTGGCGCTGCAGCGCAAGGCCGCCGAGAGCACCGACGTCGTGGCCGAGGGCCGTGACGTCGGCACCGTCGTCTTCCCCGCCGCCGAGGTCAAGGTCTTCCTCATCGCCGACCCGGCAGCCCGCGCCCGTCGCCGCGCCGTGCAGCGCCACGGAGGCGATACCGCAACCGACGCCAACGCCACGGCCAATGCCGAGGAGCAGGCCAAGATCGAGGCCGAGCTCATCGCCCGCGACAAGGCCGACTCCACGCGCAAGACCGCGCCTCTCAAGCCCGCAGAGGACGCCGTTCGCATCGACTCGACCAACCTCACGGTTGACGAGGTGTGCGACGCCATCAGCGAGCTCATCGCCAAGGTGCGCGCATGACGCAGGAAAAGCCCAGCTCAAAGAATGCATCCAGCCAGCGAGGTTATGACTTCGTCCGCAACGGCATAGATTCCTACCCGCTGGCCACGCGCATCGTCTACAACTTCGCCGCCTTCGTGGTGTGGGTCTTCTCGAGCATCGCATGGCCCACGAAGGTCGAGGGCATGGACGAGCTTGCCGGCCACGTACGGGAGCGCGGGTCGGTCATCGTCATGAACCACACGTCGATGGTGGAGCCCGTCGTGTTCATCGTTGCCCTGTGGCGCCGCCACATCCGCGTGAGGCCCATCTACAAGGCTGAGTTCGAGAAGATCGGCGCCGCCAAGTGGTTGTTCCGTCGTATGGGCGGCATCCCCGTAGAAAGGGGATCCGCTGATCTTAAGGCGCTCAAGGCCGCACGCGACGCCCTGGGCCGTGGCGAATGCGTCTTGATCTTTCCCGAGGGAACGCGCATCAAGAATGACGACCAGCCCATTAAGATCCATGGCGGGTTTGCCATGATCGCCCAGATGGGCAAGAGCGACGTCACCCCAGCCGCCGTTGTTGGCGCCGCGGACCCGTACAAGACGCGCCCAACGCGTCGTCGCAAGCCAAAGATTCGCTTCGGGCAGCCCATCTCGTTTGACGAGCTGCCGGGCTCTTCTCGCAAGGAGAAGCTCGCCGAGATGGAGCGCGTGGCCATGGAGCGGGTCTACGCCCTTCGAGACGCCCTTCGCGCCGAGAACCCCGGACTCTGGTAGCCACCACAATGCCTGATTGGAGGGCACCAATGCCGAAGATCACCGTAGCCGAGCACGCCGGCGCCTGCTATGGCGTCCAGCGCGCTCTTGACCTCGTACAGAAGGTGGCCCGCGAGGCCACCGGCCCCATCCACACGCTGGGCCCGCTCATCCACAACCCCCAGGTCGTCGAGGGCCTGGCCGCCGAGGGCGTCACCGTCGTCTCCGACGTGCCCGCAGAACCCGGCTCGACGCTCGTGCTGCGCACCCATGGCGTCGTCCCACAGGTCGAGAAGACCGCGCGCGAGCGGGGGCTTCACGTCGTGGACGCCACCTGCCCCTATGTGAAGCGCGTGCACCATGCGGCCGAGCGCCTTCAGAGCGAGGGCTATCAGGTCCTCGTCGTGGGGGAGGCGGGCCACCCGGAGGTCGAGGCGATTCTCGGACACGCTCCGGGCGCCGGGGCCGTGTCGTGCGTGGACGAGCTTGACGAAATCGAGCTCGGCAGGCGCGTAGGCGTGGTCGTGCAGACCACCCAGGCCAAGCCCACGCTCGATGCGGTCGTGAGCGAGCTCATGGCGAGGACGAGCGAGGTCTGCGTCATCAACACCATCTGCGAGGCCACGAGCGAGCGCCAGAAGGCCGCTCGCGAGCTTGCGGCAAGCTCCGACGTCATGGTGGTCATCGGCGGCAGGAACTCGGCGAACACGACGCGACTCGCCACGATCTGCTCGGCCTCGTGCGAGCGCACCCATCACATCGAGACCTGCGACGAGCTCGAGGTGTCTTGGTTCGTCGGCGCCAAGTGCGTGGGCGTCACCGCCGGCGCCAGCACCCCCACCGCGCAGATCGACGAGCTCGTCGCCAGCATAGAGAGCCTCTGTGCATCCCTCGCATAACGCCCACGCGCACATTCGCTCGGCCAATCGCATGCTAAGATTTTGCGCTTAGGTACAACAGAGCAAGGAGCAAGCATGTCCAAGCCCATCGTCGCCATCGTCGGACGCCCCAACGTCGGCAAGTCCACGCTGGTGAATCGCATAGCGCAGAAGAAGGAAGCCATCGTCCACGAGAGCCGCGGCGTCACGCGTGACCGCAGCTACCACGACGCGGACTGGAACGGCGTGGAGTTCACGCTCGTGGACACGGGCGGCATCGAGACGGGCAAGTCCGACGACGCGTTCTCCGGCCGCATCCGCGAGCAGGCAGAGGCCGCCTGTGTCGAGGCCGACGTCATCGTCTTCGTGGTTGACGCCACCACCGGCGTGACCGACGAGGACGAGACGGTCGCGCGCATCCTTCGCCGCGCCGGCAAGCCGGTCTTCCTCGTGGCAAACAAGCTCGACAACCCCTCAGACGAGAAGACGCTCTGGGACTTCTACTCCCTGGGCCTAGGCGAGCCTCGACCCATCTCCGCGACGCACGGCCACGGTACGGGAGACCTTCTCGATGAGGTCGTGGCGGCATTGCCCGAGCAGATCGAGGAGCCCGCGTATCCCGAGGACGCCCTTCGCGTCGCCATCATCGGCCGCCCGAACGTGGGCAAGTCCTCCATCACGAATCGCTTCGCCGGCAAGAACCGCTCCATCGTGAGCGACGTGGCCGGAACCACCCGAGACGCGCTCGACGTCGTGGTGGAGCGCGAGGGCAAGCGCTATCGCCTCGTCGACACGGCCGGCATGCGCAAGCGCAACCTCGTCCACGAGGACGTGGAGTACTACAGCCTCGTCCGCGGCCTTCGCGCCATCGACGAGGCCGATGTGTGCCTGCTCGTCGTGGACGCCTCAGAGGGCGTCACCGAGCAGGACCAGAAGGTCGCCGGCCTTGCCATCGAGCGCGGCTGCGCCCTGGTCATCCTGCTCAACAAGTGGGACCTCGTCCGCACCGACGAGCAGCGCGAGGACGTTATGATGAGCGTGGCGCGCCGCATGACGTTCGCCCCCTGGGCCCCCGTCATTCGCGTGTCGGCCCTCACCGGTCGCTCGCTCGACAAGGTCTGGGCCGTCGTTGACCGCGTGGGCGCTGCTCACGCCGGCAAGATCTCCACGAGCGCGCTCAACAACCTGCTGGCCCAGATGCGCGAGGGCGGCCACACCATCTCCAAGGGCGCCAAGCGCCTGCGCATCCAGTACGCAAACCAGACGGGCAACTGCCCGCCCGCGGTGACGTTCTTCTGCAACTTCCCCGAGCTCATCGACGACAACTTCAAGCGCTTCCTCGAGAACCGCCTGCGCGAGAACTTCAACCTCGAGGGTACGCCCATCCGCTTGCGCTTCCGCAAGAAGCAGCAGAGCTAGGGAACGCGGGACCAAAGGGGCCTTCTTTCAATGAACATCAACGTGGTTGCGCTCGTCGCCTACCTTGCCGCGACGTATTTGGTCTGCGGCATTCCGTTCGGCAAGATCATCGCCCGCGCCAAGGGCGTCGACATCCAGAGTGTGGGCTCGGGCAACATCGGCACGACGAACGTCGCGAGAGAGATTGGCAAGGGGGCTGCCGCGGCAACGCTTCTGCTCGATGCCGGCAAGGGCGCCCTCGCAACCGGCCTTGCGGGTGTCATCTTTCCCCTGTGGGTGACCGGTGGTGCCCCCGTTGACCCGCAGGCACCGGCAGCGGGACTCGTAGGGCTGGTCATGCTCGCCGCCGTCTGCGGTCACATCTTCTCGCCATTCCTTGGCTTCCACGGAGGCAAGGGGATTGCCGTGGGCGTGGGCTCGCTGCTGGGGTTCGCTTGGCCCGTGGGGCTCATCGAGCTTGGCATCTTCTTCGTCATCGCGTTTGCCACCAAGCGCGTGTCGGCGGGCTCTGTGACGGTCGCCGGAATCGTCGGGATCGTTCTCGCCCTCTTCTATGGCCCCAACCTGGGACAGGATCTCATCGTTGAGGCGGCAGGGCTCGTGGTCGTGTGGGCGCACCGCTCCAACATCAAGAAGCTGATCCATGGCCAGGAGAAGGCGTTCTCTTTCCACAAGGCAGGGGACGCGCCCGCACCGGACGACCCTGGCGTGGGTGGCGCCAAGTGAGTCGCGTCGCCGTCATAGGTGCCGGCTCGTGGGGCACGGCCGTGAGCTGCCTCGTTGCGCAAAACGCCGACGAGGTCGTTCTATGGAGCCACGGGCAGGGGAGCGCCGACGCGATCAACCAGACGCACCACAACCCTCGCTACCTCGTGGACGTCGAGCTCCCAGCCAACGTCCACGCCACAAGCGATCTCGCAGGCGCCGCGCTCGGGTGCTCCGCCGTCGTGCTCGCGGCCCCCTCGACACACCTGCGGAACATGAGCCGCGATCTTGCCGCATCCCTAGGTCCCGACGTTGCTGTGCTCGTCCTCACGAAGGGGATCGAGGCGGGCACCGGACTACTTATGAGCGAGGTCGCTGCCGCCGAGCTGGGCGGAGAGCAGCGCGTGGCCGCGCTGAGCGGCCCCAACCATGCCGAGGAGGTCAGCCTCAAGATGTTCTCGGCGGCCGTGCTCGCCTCGCCGTCCGAGGAGATCGGCGAGCAGCTCCGCGACTACGTGGCCACGCCCACCTTCCGCGTCTACCTCTCCGACGACCTCCGTGGCGTGGAGACCTGCGGCGCCGTCAAGAATGTCATCGCCATCGCCTGCGGCGTCTGCGCGGGGCTCGGCCTTGGTGACAACACGCTTGCCGCCGTCATGACGCGTGGCATCGCCGAGATCGGCCGCATCGTCTCGGCCACCGGTGGCAAGCCCATGACCTGCATGGGGCTCGCCGGCATGGGCGACCTCGTTGCCACCTGCACCTCCGAGCACTCGAGGAACCGCCGCTTTGGCGAGACGTTCGTCCGCGGAACCACGCTCGAGGATTTCGAGCGCGAGACGCACATGGTCGTCGAGGGAGCCCGCGCGGCCACGAGCGTTCGTGAGCTCGCCCATTCGCGGGGTGTGGAGATGCCCATCGTGGAGGGCGTCTGGAATCTCATCAACGGAAACGCCTCGCTCGACGCCGTCATCGACTCGTTGAGTGGCCGAGCACCCAACACTGAGTTTTACGGCATGGGCGCGGGCCCTGCCTCTAAATAACACTCACCTACTTGCCCATACGTCCTACCCAGAAAGAAAGGGATCACATGCTCGAAGACGTCATGATCGCCCCGTCCATCCTCTCGGCCGACATCGCCAATCTCGCCGCCGACCTCGACGCCATCTCCACGGCCGACTACGTCCACGTCGACGTCATGGACGGCCATTTCGTTCCCAACCTCACGTTTGGCGTCAACGTCGTCAAGGCCGTCAAGGACAACACGAGCGTCCCCGCCGACGTCCACCTCATGATCTCCAACCCCGACGAGATGGCCGTCGAGTACGCTCGCGCCGGTGCCGACATCGTGAGCTTCCACGCCGAGGCCGCCACGCACGCCAACCGCATCGTCGCCGCCATCCACGAGGCGGGCGCCAAGGCCGGCATCGTTATCAACCCGGCCACTCCGGTGAGCGCCCTCGAGGCGATCATCGAGGACGTCGACCTCGTGCTCGTGATGTCGGTGAACCCCGGCTTTGGCGGCCAGAAGTTCATCCCCAACTCCCTGCGCAAGGTCTCCCAGGTCCGCGCCCTGGCCTCTGAGCACGGCGTGAGCCCCATCATCGAGGTCGACGGTGGCTGCTCTGCCGCCAACGCCGCCGAGCTTGCCGAGGCCGGCGCCACGATGCTCGTCGCCGGCAGCGCCGTGTACGGCAAGTCCGACCGTGCCGCCGCCATCGCCGAGATTCGCGAGGCCGCCCGCGCCGGCATCGCTAAGAGGGCGTAGGTAGATGACCGACAAGAGCTACGTCTACCTCGACTACGCCGCGTCGGCACCTCTTAGGCCCTGCGCCATGGAGGCGTGGGTGGGATACCACAAGAGGCCCCACTCCGTAGCCAACCCCAACTCGCTGCACACGCTCGGGCGCACGGCCGCCCGCGAGCTCGAGGGGGCGCATCGCGCCCTTGCGCGCTGCATCGGCTGCGGCTTCAGGCCCAACGAGGTCATCCTCACGAGCGGCGGAACCGAGTCGAACAACCTCGCCGTTCTCGGCATGGCCGAGGGCGCGCGCCGCAAGAGCGCCAACAAGCGCACGCGCGTCGTGCTCTCCGCCATTGAGCACGACTCGGTGCTGGATGTCGCGAGCATCCTAAGGTCGAGGGGCTTCGAGGTCGTCCTCGCACGTCCCGGCCGCGACGGCGTGGTAAGCGCCGAGGAGGTCGCGAGCCACGTGGACGAGGCCACGGCCCTCGTGAGCGTCATGGCCGCCAACAACGAGACGGGCGTCATCCAGCCCACGGCGGCCGTCATCAAGGCGGCCCACGCCGCGGGTGCGTTTGCGCACGTGGACGCCGTCCAGGCCTTTGGGCGCATCGACCTCGACTGCGCCGACGCAGACGCCGTCTCCGTGGCCGCACACAAGATCGGAGGTCCGCTCGGCGTAGGCGCCGTCGCCATGCGCACGCGCTGCCCCTTCGACGCGCAGTCGCTGGGTGGTGGCCAAGAGATGGGCAAGCGCCCGGGCACGCAGGACGTCGCCGGTGCCGTCGCCTTCGCCGCGGCGGCAGAGCAGGTCTGCCGTGAGCTTCCGTCCGTGAGGCCGCAGGTGGAGGCGCTCGCCAACCACGTCTACGAGCGAATCTGCGCGCCCGGCTCGGGCATCATCCCCACGACGGTGGCGCACGTGGACCAGACGAGGCTTCCCGGCATGGTCAGCGTCATGGTGCCGAGCATGGACTCAGAGTCGCTCGTGCTCAAGCTCGACGACGCGGGCTTCGAGGTGTCGGCGGGCTCTGCCTGCTCCTCGGGCTCGCTCGACCCAAGCCACGTCCTCTCGGCCATGGGCATCGCCCGTGACGAGGCGCTCGGCTCGCTTCGCGTGAGCTTCGATGAGCGCGCGACGCTCGAGGAGCTTGACGCCTTCTGCGAAGCCCTGCTCGCAATCGTCTCGAGCAACTAACTGGGAGCTCGCCTCAAATGTGCGAGCTCCCAGTCGCAATTATCGCAAGGAGAAGAAAACGTGCTGGTAGGCGATCTTGAGGCGCTTATGTTCGAGCGCTTTCCACGAGAGCGGGCAGAAGCGTGGGACAGGCCCGGCCTCACCGTGGGCGATCCGCGCGCCGAGGTCGTGGCCGTGGCCTGCGCGCTCGATCCTACGCCCACAAACGTGAGAGCCTCCGCGGCACTTGGGGCGAACGTACTGCTCACGCACCATCCCGCGTTCCTGGATCCTCCGGCCCTGCTCACGCCAGAGCCTGCGACGAGCTCCCAGGCCGGCGCCGCCGCCTTCGAGGCCGCGAGGCTCGGCGTGTCGCTTGTCGCCATGCACACGAACCTCGACAAGAGCGAGGAGGCGCTTGGCCTCGCCGCCTCGCTCCTCAAGCTGTCCCGCACGGGAAGGCTCGTGGAGCCCGATGGCTACGGGGCTTTGCTCGACGCTCAGGGTCTTTCGCTGGGAGAGCTTGCCGACCGAGCCGCAGCGGCCTTCTCGTGCACGCCCGTCGTGTGGGGGAGCGAGAGCCGCAGGCTTGGACGCGTCGCGTTCTGCTCTGGTTCGCTGGGCTCCCTTGGCTCTTTCGCCGTCTCCCAAGGCGTCGATTGCGTGATTGCTGGGGAGGCCGGTTATCACCGGACGTTGGAGCTGTCGGAGCAGGGCGTTGCCGCTATACTCGTAGGGCACGACGCGTCAGAGCTGCCGTACGTGGGCCTTCTCGCCCAGGTGGTTCGTGACGCCAGACCTGATACGCGCATACACATCTTGGACGAGGGCCTGCGCTGGCACGCGCATGTCACAGAGGGAGGATCACATGTCTGAGGCATCCGAGCTGCTGAGGCTGCAGGAGATTGACCTAGAGCTCATGAGGACCAAGAAGACCGCAGAGGCGCTGCCGCAGCGCCAGAAGGTTGCCGCGGCCCGCGCCGCCGCCAAGAAGGTCGCCGGCGAGCTCACCAAGATCGTGGGGCAGCGCAAGGACCTGGAGATCGAGCTCGCAGACCTCGATGACTCCAAGCGCTTCTTCTCCGAGAAGGTCACCGAGATCCAGGATGGCACCTACAACCAGGACTTCCGCTCCGCCCAGGACATGGAGTACAACCTGGCTACGCTGGCCAAGAAGATCGAGAAGTGCGACTACGACACCGAGCACCTGCTTCCCAGGCTCGAGACCGTCGAGCGTGCCGAGAAGAACGCTCGCGCGCTCGCCGAGAAGCTCGAGCGCGAGGAGGCCGCCCAGGTTGCCTCGTTCAAGCAGGCCATGGACAAGATCACCGAGCAGGTGAAGGCGCTCGCCTCCGAGCGCGAGCGAATCGTGGCAGACCTCCCTGCCAGCATCGTCACGAGCTACGAGGCCGCGCGCAAGCGCTTTGGCGGCGTCGCTGTCGAGACGCTCGTGGGCAACCGTCCCTCCGCCTGCCGCGTGGCTCTTCAGCCCAGCTCCTTCACTGACATCCGTCGCAGCGGCGCAGAGGTCACGACGTGCCCGTACTGCAAGCGAATCCTCGTCGTCACCAACGAGGAGGCGTAAGGCCCATGCCAGAGATGCTCGTTGACGGCCACCCCGCCCGCGTGGCCTTGTTTGTTTCTGGTGGAATCGCCGCCTACAAGGCCTGCGAGGTCCTTCGCGGGCTGCAGAAGCAGGGCTGCGAGGTCCGCGTCTGCATGACGCGCCACGCAACCGAGCTCGTGGGCCCCAAGACCTTCGAGGCCCTCTCAGGCCATCACGTGACGCTCGACCTGTTCTGCGACGAGTGCTCGCCCATTCCACACATCGAGCTCGCCGAGTGGGCCGACCTCGCACTCGTGTGCCCGGCCACGGCCAACGTCATCGCCAAGATGGCTCACGGCATCGCCGATGACGCCGTGAGCACCACCCTGCTTGCGTGCTCCTGCCCCGTCGTCGTGGCGCCCGCCATGAACGTGCACATGTGGGAGAACCTTGCCACGGTCGCGAACGTCGAGACGCTCAAGAACCGCAACTACCTCGTCGTAGGCCCCGAGAACGGAAGGCTTGCCTGCGGCGAGTCGGGCATCGGCAAGCTGGCCCCGGTGGACCAGATCGTCTCGGCCACGCTCTATCGCCTGCGTGCCCGCGGAGACCTCTCCGGCAAGCGCGTGGTCATCACGGCTGGCCCCACGCATGAGCCGGTGGACCCCGTGCGCTACCTCTCCAACGCCTCCTCGGGCAAGATGGGGTATGCCATCGCCGCGGCGGCAGCCGCGCACGGCGCGCACGTGACGCTCGTCTCCGGCCCCGTCTCGCTTCCCGAGCCAGCCGGCGTGGGCGTGGTCCACGTCACCACGGCAGCTCAGATGCTCGAGGCCACGCAGGACGCCTTCGCCACGGCAGACGCGGCGATTCTTGCGGCCGCGGTTTCCGACTACCGACCCGAGCAGGCCGCCGACCACAAGCTCAAGAAGGCCGCCGAGCCCCTCGACAAGATCTCGCTCGCCGAGAACCCCGACATTCTCGCCACGCTCTCCCAGAGCAGGGGAGACCGCGTCGTCATCGGCTTTGCCGCCGAGACGAACGACGTGCTCGAGAACGCCCGCAAGAAGCTCGCGAGCAAGGGTTGCGACCTCATCGTCGCAAACGACGTCTCCCGCGCAGACTCCACGTTTGGCTCCGACACCAACCGCGTGACGCTCGTGAGCCCCCATGACGAGGTCGAGCTCGACTGCCTTCCCAAGGAGGAGGTCGCCGAGGCAATCATCGAGCGCCTCCACGAGATGCTCGAGCCCAGTGAGCCGGCCGGCGAGGTGGCCGAGGCGGACCAGACGCTGCTCATGCCGAGGACGGGTGCCGAGTGCTAGCCATCGGATGTCACATCTCGAGCGCCGGCGGCTTTGAGGCCATGGGCAAGCGAGCCCTGTCCCTGGGCGCCACGACGTTTGCCTACTTCACGAGAAACCCGCGCGGCGGAAGTGCCAAGAAGGCAGATCCGGCAGACGCCAAGGCCCTCGTCGAGCTCATGGGGCAAAACGGCTTCGGGCGCCTCGTAGCCCATGCCCCCTACACGATGAACCTCTGCTCGGCCAAGCCCGACGTTCGAGACTTCGCGCGCCGCGCCATGACAGAGGATCTCCAGACCATGGAGCTCGTTGCCGGCACCTACTACAACTTCCATCCCGGGTCTCACGTGGGGCAAGGCGTGCAGGAGGGCATCCGCCTCATCGCAGACGGCCTCAACGCGTGCCTCGAGCCAGGGCAATCCACCTGCGTGCTGCTCGAGACCATGGCAGGCAAGGGCACCGAGGTGGGCCGCACCTTCGAGGAGCTCGCCCAGATCATCGAGCTCGTTGACCACGACGAGTGCCTTGGCGTCTGCCTCGACACATGCCATGTGAGCGACGCCGGCTATGACATTTCGGCAAGTCTCGACGACGTGCTCTGCGAGTTCGACCGCGCGCTCGGGCTCACGCGGCTCAAGGCCCTGCACCTCAACGACTCCAAGAATCCCGTGGGCTCCCACAAGGACCGCCACGAGCGCCTGGGGCTCGGCCATCTCGGCCTCGATTGCTTTGCGGCCATCGTGCGAGACGAGCGCACGAAAAACCTCCCGATGATCCTCGAGACGCCCAACGAGCCGCAGGGCTACGCCGCAGAGATCGCCGCCCTGCGAGCGCTCGCGGACGGGGCAGACACAACCATGACGATGGCTTCGCTCGCGACTGCGAGAGACGAGTAGGACAAGGCAAGGAATCACGTGGGTATTCTCATAGGATGCGAACACCTGGGCCACGAGTGGCCGGGCAAGCCCGTGCTGGACGACGTCACGATCGGCGTGAACGAAGGTGACCGCATCGGCATCGTGGGCAAGAACGGCGACGGAAAGTCCACGCTGCTCCAGCTCATCGCACACACGCTCGAGCCAGACCGGGGATCGGTCACCTGGAGGGGCGGCATCTCGGTAGGCATGCTCGGCCAGTCGGACGACCTGGATAACGACCAGCCCGTGAGCCATGAGGTCGTGGGCGACATCCCCGAGTACGAGTGGGCCTCGAACCCCGAGACGCGCCGCAACATCGCCGAGCTCATCGGCGATGTTGACTGGAACGCTAAGGTGGGCACGCTCTCCGGCGGCCAGCGCCGTCGCGTGGACCTCACGAGGCTGCTCATTGGCACCTACGACGTGCTTCTGCTCGACGAGCCCACGAACCACCTCGACATGGGTGCCATCACCTGGCTCGCCGGTCACCTTCGCCACCGCTGGCAGAGGGGTGCCGGGGCCATGCTCGTCATCACACACGACCGATGGTTCCTCGACGAGACGTGCGAGAGTATGTGGGAGGTCCACGACCGCGTGGTCGAGCCGTTCGAGGGCGGCTACTCCGCCTACATCCAGCAGCGAGCTGAGCGCGAGCGCATGGCGCAGGCCACCGAGGAGCGCCGCCAGAACATCCTTCGCAAGGAGCTGGCCTGGCTCTCCCGCGGCGCCCAGGCGCGCTCGAGCAAGCCGAAGTTCCGCATCGAGGCGGCGCGAGCCCTCGTGGCAGACGTTCCGCCCATGAGAAACCCGCTCGAGCTCAAGCGCCTGGCCGTGAGCAGGCTCGGCAAGCAGGTCTTCGAGCTCAAGGGAGCAACCGTGGCCTATGACGGTCGCCCGGTCCTCGGTCCCCTCGACTGGCTCATCGGCCCGGGCGACCGCTACGGCATCCTCGGCGAGAACGGCGCGGGCAAGACCACGTTGCTTCGCCTCCTCGACGGAAAGCTCGCCCCCACGAGCGGGCGCGTCAAGATCGGCAAGTCGGTGAAGCTCGGCATCCTGTCGCAGCACATCGACCTTCTCGCCGACAAGCTCGACTGGCGCGTGCGAGAGCTTCTCGGCACGTACAAGAGGAGCTACGTCATCGGCGGCAAGGAGTACACGCCCACGAAGCTGCTCGAGAGTCTCGGGTTCGACAAGAACGAGCTCGACACGCCCATCGCCGACCTCTCCGGAGGCCAGTCGAGAAGGCTCGCCCTCATGTGCGTGCTGCTCGACGAGCCAAACGTCCTCATCCTCGATGAGCCCGGCAACGACCTGGACACCGACATGCTCGCCGTCATGGAGGACCTGCTCGACACGTGGCCGGGAACGCTGCTGCTCGTCTCGCACGACCGCTACCTCATGGAGCGCGTGACCGATGACCAGTACGCGCTCATCGACGGCCACCTTCGCCACGTCCCCGGCGGCGTCGACGAGTACCTCGGGCTCATCGGCAACCGCCATGGCGACGGCAACGTCTCGGGCAAGGGCCCGGCTCCCAAGGCACCCGTCACCGGGTCTGCGCAAAGCGCACCAGCCTCGGCCCAGGCCTCCAAGTCTGGCCTCTCGAGCTCGGAGGAGTGGCGCCTGAAGAAGCAGGTCGCGAGCCTCGAGCGCAAGATGGAGACGCAGCGCGGCCGCATCGAGGAGCTCGAGCTTGCCATGACCAAGGTCGACCAGACAGACTACGTGGCGCTCGAGAAGGCCCAGGCAGACGTCGACGCCGCAAAGCAGGCACTCGATGAACTCGAGGCCGAGTGGCTTGAGCTCGAGGAGACCCTCGAGGGGTAAGACAGAGAAGGAAAAGATCCACGAAGGCATGAACTACCTCGTTCTTCTGGGCATCGCGATCGTGATTGTGGGCTTTGCCCTCAAGCTTGACTCGATCCTCATCATCACCGTGGCCTCATGCCCATGACCATCGGCGCCATCGAGGCCATCGTGGCCTGCAAGGAAGACATCAAGGGTAACCTTGGCACCACGCACTAGAGAAGACGCAGGGCGGGTCGATGCCTCGGCTTGCCTTAAGAGAAAGGAGAGACCCATGGGTGCAATCTGCAGGGTCATGGCGGACTCCACGTGTGACTTCACGCCAGAGATGGCGCGCGAGCTCGATGTGAAGATCCTTCCGTTTCACTACGTCGAGGCAGGCAAGCCCGACGGCGGCCTGTCCGGGGACGACGACCTGTTCCAGTCCAGGTCTGCCCACGAGTTCTACGACGCCATTCGCCACGGTGCCATGCCCATGACGTCGCAGCCCTCCCAGCTTGAGTATGACGAGGCCTTCCAGCAGGCCTACGAGAGCGGCGTGCCCACGGTCCTGTTCTGCATCTCGAGCGGACTTTCCGGCGGCTACGAGGGAGCCTGCACGTCTCTGGAGCGCCTGAAGGAGGAGCACCCCGGCGAGGAGATCAGGATCTACGTCGTCGACGCGCTCGTGGCCTCAACGCCCCTCACGCTGCTCGTCCAGGAGGCTTGCCGCAAGAGGGACGAGGGCCTCAACGCCGAGCAGCTCGTTGCCTGGGCCGAGGAGGCGCGCTACAACCTGCACACGATCTTCATGGTCGACAACCTCGACGCACTGCACCGTGGCGGCCGCCTGCCCAAGGGAGTTGCCGTCATCGGTGACGCCCTCGACGTGAAGGCGCTGCTGCACTTCAACCTCGACGGAACCCTCGGCATTCGCGGCGTGGCGCGCGGTCGCAAGAAGGGCCTGCGTAAGATCGTCGACTTCTTCGAGAAGACGCGCGAGCTCGAGCCCTACGGGCATGTTGCCTGCGTGGGCGACGCAGACGCCCCCGAGGACGGCTATGCCATCGCCTCCGAGCTCCACGAGTTCGACCCCGAACTCGACATCACCAGGCCCACGATCGGTCCAACCATCGGCTCCCACGTGGGGCCCGGCATGGTCTCATGCTGCTTCTGGGGCAAGGACAGGCGCACCGACAAGCAGATCACCCGCGTGAAGGGCGTACGCTCGGCAAAGTAGCCGCTGGTCCCAGGCGGGGCGGTGATCTAACCGGGACAAATTTCAAATTGATTGAAATTTGTCCTTGCACAGCCTGGGACTAGCTGTTATTCTCTTTTCTGCTGCGAGTGAGCGGCAACGGGTGGTGGCGCAGTTTGGTAGCGCACTTGACTGGGGGTCAAGGGGTCGCTGGTTCGAATCCAGTCCACCCGACCAGAACTTGAGGAGCCTGGGGTTTACCCCAGGCTCTTTTGCTATCGAGCCAACGTGAGGAGAGGGCGCCGATGCTCAGGCTCGCAAGGTACCTCAAGGGATATGGCAAGGAATGCGCCCTGGCCCCGTTGTTCAAGTGTCTCGAGGCGGCGTTTCAGATTCTCGTCCCGCTCGTCATGGCCAGCGTCGTTGACGACGGCATCGCAAACGCCAACAAGGCCCACATCGCGATTTGCGCGGCCATTCTCGTGGCCATGGGGGTCGTTGGCTGGGTCTGCGCCGCCACGGCCCAGTACTTCTCGGCCAAGCTCGGCGCGGGCTTTGGCACGGCCCTCAGGGATGACCTGTTTGCCCACGTCATGAGCCTCTCCCGCCAGGACGTAGACGAGCTCGGCGCCTCAACGCTCATGACGAGGCTCACGAACGACACGAACCAGGTGCAGGACGGCGTGAACCTCTTCTTCAGGCTCGTTCTTCGCTGCCCCATCGCGATTCTCGGGTCCATTGGCGCGGCCTGGCTCGTCGATGGGGGAGAGGGCGTGCTGTTCGTCATCGTCTCGGCCATCGTCTTTCTGCTCGTCTGGCTCGTCATGCGCGTGGCGGTGAAAGGATATAGGGCCGTCCAGCACGGACTCGACGGCACCCTGCTCTCTACCAAGGAGCAGCTCGAGGGCGTCCGCGTGCTTCGCGCCTTTGGCCGCGAGCAGGACGAGCGTGACGAATTCAAAGGAAAGCTCGATGACCTGTGGGGTCGCCAGGTCCATGTGGGTGACGTCGCCGCATTCCTGAACCCGCTCACCTATGCCACCGTGAACCTTGGCCTCGTCGCCGTGCTCTATGCGGGAGGCGTGTCCATCGAGCTTGGCTCCATGACCCAGGGTGCGCTCGTGGCCATCGTGAACTACATGAGCCAGATGCTCGTGGAGCTTCTCAAGCTCGCAAACCTCGTGAACACCCTCTCCAAGGCCGAGGCGTGCGCCAAGCGCGTGAACGAGGTCTTCGACCGCACGCCCGCGATGGCAGACGGCACGCTTGACGCCCGGGGCCTGCCCGGCTCCATAGAGCTAAGGAACGTCACCTTTGCCTATCCCGGCGCCTCGGCACCCGCGCTCGCGGACGTGAGCCTGTCCGTGGCGCCTGGCGAGGTGCTGGGCGTCATCGGGGGAACGGGCTCGGGTAAGTCCACGCTCGCAAGCCTCCTCATGCGCTTCTACGACCCAACCGAGGGCATCGTGGCGCTCGGCGGCCACGACGTGCGCGAGCTTACCCTCACATCGCTCCATAGGCTCGTGGCACTCGTTGACCAAAGCTCCACGCTGTTCGCGGGCACGGTCGAGTCCAACCTGAGGCTCGCAAACGAGAATGCCCCCGCGGAGCAGCTGGCAAGCTGCATCGAGATCGCCCAGGCGCAGGACGTCGTTGCCGCAAAGGGAGGGCTCGAGGGAACCATCGAGCAGCTGGGCAGAAACCTCTCCGGCGGCCAGCGGCAGAGGCTCTCGATCGCTCGTACCCTCGCCAGGGCGCCTCGGATCCTCATCCTGGACGACGCGAGCTCGGCGCTTGACCTCGCGACGGATGCCCGGCTTCGCCACGCCCTTGCCACGAGGTGCCCGGGCGTCACGCAGGTGGTCATCTCCCAGCGCGTCTCGGCCATACGCCATGCAGACAAGATCGTCGTCCTCGAGGCCGGGCACGTCGCGGGAATCGGCACCCATGCAGAGCTCATGAGGACGTGCGCCGTGTACCAGGAGATCTGCGACTCCCAGCTCGAGAAGGAGGCCAGCCATGAGTAAGGCGGGAAACGTGGCCGCGGTCCCCACGGGCACGGTCTTAAGAACCATTCGCCAGCTCTCACCCCACGTACCTGCGCTTGTCGCGTCCCTGGCAATCGCCGCGGTCGTCGTGGTCTCAACGCTTCTCGTCCCGGTCTATTCGGGACAGGCGGTGGACTGCGCCCTCTCGGCGGGCCACGTCGACACCTCAGGGCTCCTGAGGGCGCTGCGGTCACTCGCCGTGGCCATCCTGGCCACGGCTGTGTCCCAGTGGCTCCTCACGGCGCTCACGAACAGGATCGCGAACAGCATCGTGCGGGAGATGCGCGCCCAGGCGTTCGACAAGCTGCAGGTCCTGCCCGTCTCCTACATCGACTCCCACCGTCACGGTGACATCGTGAACCGCGTCGTCACCGACATCGACCAGTTCTCCAACGGCCTCACGCTCACGTTCCAGCAGCTGTTCAGCGGCGTGCTCACGATCGTCCTCACGCTCGTCTTCATGTTCAGGCTCAACGCCGTCGTGACGCTCGTCGTGGTTCTCGTGACGCCCGTTTCCATCTTCGCGGCCAAGTTCATCGCCACGAGGGGCTTCACCTACTTCCACGAGCAGTCGGTGCGCAGGGGAGAGCTCACCGGAATCGTGGAGGAGTACGTTGGCGGCATGGGCGTGCTCGAGGCCTTCGACGCGCAGCCACAGGCCATCGCCAGATTTCGCGAGGCGGACAAGAGCCTGGGAAACGCGAGCTTCAAAGCCGTGTTCTACTCGTCGCTCGTCAACCCCACCACGCGCTTCGTGAACGCCCTCGTCTATGCCGGAGTCGGGATCTTCGGGGCGCTCGCCGCCATCGACGGCACGCTCACGGTAGGCGGACTCACGGCGTTTCTCAGTTACGCAAACCAGTACACGAAGCCCTTCAACGACATCTCGGAGGTCGTCACCGAGCTCCAGAACTCGTTTGCCTGCGCAGCACGGCTCTTCGAGCTGCTCGACGAGCCCGAGCAGGAGCCCGACGCGCCCGATGCCGTCGAGCTGGCGTCCGTCTCGGGCGCGGTGACCCTCGACGACGTGTGCTTCTCGTACGTGAAGGATCATCCCCTCATCGAGCACTTCTCGCTTGACGTGAGGCCAGGCATGAGGGTGGCCATCGTGGGCCCCACGGGCTGCGGCAAGACGACCATCATCAACCTCCTCATGCGCTTCTACGACGTAGACTCGGGATCCATCAAGGTGGACGGTCACGACATTCGAGCGGTCACGAGGAAGAGCCTTCGCCGGTCCTACGGCATGGTCCTTCAGGACACGTGGGTGAAAAGCGCCACCGTGCGCGAGAACCTCATGCTCGGGTGCCCAGACGCCACGGACGAGCAGGTACGAAATGCCGCGAAAGACGCGTTCGCAGACGACTTCATCGAGCGGCTGCCCAAGGGCTATGACACGCGCCTGGGAGGGGAGGACGCCTCGATCTCTGCCGGGCAGCGGCAGCTGCTGTGCATTGCCCGCGCCATGCTCGCAGACGCCCCCATGCTCATCCTCGACGAGGCCACCTCGAACATCGACACCAGAACCGAGGCCAAGGTACAGGCCGCGTTCGAGCGCCTCATGGAGGGGCGCACGAGCTTCGTCGTGGCGCACAGGCTCTCGACCATCGTGGGCGCCGACCTCATCGTTGCCATGAGGGACGGCCACATCGTTGAGACGGGCACGCACGAGGAGCTGCTTGCCAAGGGCGGGTTCTATGCGAGCCTCTACGAGAGCCAGTTCAGCTAACGATGGCACAGGGCCGCTTCCGAACGCTTTTGTAACCCGTGCTCGACACTCGCAAGCCAAAGGTAGGGGAGGTCCCCCATTGGGGTATCATCCCTTAAGCACGTGCGCCGAGCCGGCGCCCACGCACACCGAGGAGCAGCATTGACGTTCAACGAATGGCTAGAGAAAAAGGTAAGTCAAGGCTTTGAGCCCGACACGAGCGCACCCGTGGGAAGCTCGGACAACCCGTCGAGCAAGATCCTCACGGTCGCGAACGCCTTCACCGTCATGCGCATGCTCCTGACCTGCGTCTTTCTCGTGCTCTTCGTCATGGACGTGTACCGCCCGCTTGCCATCGCCACCTATGCCATCGCAGCCTGCACGGACTGGGCGGATGGCCAGATCGCTCGCCGCACGCAGACGGTCAGCTGGTTTGGCAAGCTCCTCGACCCCGTCTGCGACCGCTTCCTGCTGTTCACGGGCGTGCTCGGCCTTGTCATCGTGGGCGAGCTGCCCATATGGGTGGCCATCCTCGTCATTGCCAGGGACTGCTACCTCGCGGTTGGCGCGCTTATCGTGAGAAGGTATCGCGAGAGGCCCGTGGACGTCGTCTACATCGGAAAGATCACGACAGCATTGCTCATGTTCGGTTTCTGTGACCTGCTTCTGGGCCTTCCCGTCATCGATGGCCTGGGCATTTGTAACGTCTCCTGGCTCCCTGGCCTTAACTCCGTGGGTGGGCCTGTGGGCCTGCTGTTCGTCTACGCCGGCTGCGTGATGTCGGTCATCACGGCGATCGTGTACACCACGGAGGGCGCCGCCATCGTCAGGGAGTCCATCAGAAGGAGAAGTCGCGCCTAACATGAGAGCTCGCAATTCACGGCTTTTCTGCCTCACGCTTGTCTTTCTTCTTGCCTTTTCCTTCTCGATAGTTGCGGCCAGCCCGCGAGCCCAGGCAAAGACCTCTGAACCCACGCTAAGCGAGGCGCAGGCCGCCATCGTCGTTGACTCAACGGGCAGCGTTCTGTACGAGAAGAACCCTGACGATGAGATCAACATGGCCTCGGTCACGAAGGTCATGACGGCTGTCGTCGCGCTCGAGAGCGGAACGCCGCTCGACAAGGTGTGCACGCTCTCCAAGCCCGAGCTTGCCGAGAACGCCATGGTTGCGGGCTATGAGGCCGGGAGCACCTCGACCTTCGAGGACCTGCTCCACGTTATGCTCGTCTACTCCGCAAACGACGCCGCCTATGAGGTTGCCGTCGCCGTGGCGGGCTCTGAGGACTCCTTTGTCCAGATGATGAACGACAAGGCCGCCGAGCTGGGGATGGACCACACGCACTTCGAGAATCCCCACGGCCTGGACGCGGACGGCCACCACTCAACCGTCCACGACCTCGCGATTCTGGCGCGTTACGCCATGACGACCCAGCCATTCATCGCCGACACCGTTCGCATGACTTCCACGACGGTCAACGTCAACGGCGCCCAGGAGACGTTCCCAACGGTAGATCACTTGCTCGGCGAGTACGACGGGCTCATCGGCATTAAGACGGGAGCGGGAAACAACGTCACGGCGTTCATGGGCTGCGCACGTCGCCACGGGACCACGCTCTACACCGTGGTCCTGGGCTGCACGACGCGCGAGGGGCGCTTCACCGACACCGAGTCCCTGCTTGACTGGGCGTTCGACACGTACGACTCCTACACGCTCGCGAGCCCCAAGACCGTTGTGGCAACGCGTCCCTTTGCCTATGACCTGGCGCTGAGCTGTTCGGTCGCAGCCCAGGCCACCACGACGGGGCTCGTCTGGCCCGACGCCGGACCCACGACCTACGTGAGGACCATGTCCTTCGCGGGTCAGCTCTTGGCTCCCGGAGAGACCGCCGGCGTGTGCAGCTGGACTCAGGCGGGACGCAGGGTTGGTACCTGCACGTACGTCTCGACGGGTGACCTCGCCTTTGCCCGGAGCGGCTTTGGTCTCGTCGACGAGCTTGATCCCGTCCTCAAGTCGGCAGACGCAGCATAGCCAGCGAAAGGGATTCCCATGTATGCCATCTCAGCCAGCAAGGCCCCTCGCACGTCGCTTCCATTCTCGGAGGGCACGAGCGCGGCTCGCTATGTCTTCGTGTCGGCCCAGCCTCCCGTGGACGCAAGGACAGGCGGGCTCGTGGAGGGCTCGCTCGGGGACAAGGCGTCTTGCTGCATCGACAACATCGAGGCCATCCTCTCCGAGCTTGAGCTCACGCTCGCCGAGGTCACCAAGGTGAGCATCATGCTGGCAGGCACTTGTGACTTCTCGGCCGTCGACGCCGTATGCGAGCAAAGGTTCCCGAGCCCCATGCCCGCCTGCACGCGCATGCAGGTTGTCTCGCTGCCTCTTGGGGCGAGCGTCGCCATCGAGGCCATTGCCTGCCGTTAGCACCCAAGAGCGCTACAATTGAGGCTCAGACGGTCTACCAAGAGAGGGAACACATGCCCGACGAGAACATCAGCAACGCTGCGGACGCTACCGCGATTTTCTGCATGCCTTCCGCAGACGCCACCGTGCCCGACCTCATGGGCGCCAAGCGTCCGGGATACCCGACCCTCTCCATCCTCAAGGGCCCCCAGACGGGTGCCTCGTTTGTCCTGGACACGCCGGAGATCACGATTGGTCGCGACCCCTCGTCCTCGGTGTTCCTCAACGACATGACCGTGTCGCGGCGTCACGCCGTCCTTCGCATCTCTGACGGCTCCGCTCGCATCGAGGACCTCGGCTCCCTCAACGGGACATGGGTAGACGGCGCCATCGTAAAGAGCGCACCCATCGTTGACGGCTCGACGATTCAAGTGGGCACGTTCAGGATGGTCTATCACACGTCGCGCCCCCAGAGAATCGCCACGGGCGAGTAGCGAACATGGCCGACGCCGGCTATCTCACCATAGGCAAGGTTGTCCGCAGGCTGCAGGACCAGTATCCGGACCTTTCCATATCCAAGGTCCGCTACCTCGAGGACGAGGGGTTACTGAATCCCTCGCGAACCCCCGGGGGATATCGCCTGTACTCCTCAAAGGACATCCAGCGCCTCGAGACCATTCTCTACCTGCAGAAGACCAAGTTCCTGCCCTTAAGCGTCATCAGAGACGAACTCGACGGCAAGCCACAGTCAGAGCCCGCCCATGAGCAGCAGCTGCAGGCAGAGCGCGAGCATGTCTCCCGGATCAGCCCAGAGCTAACAGGAGAGATGCACCCCATCGACCGCATTCCCGAGATAATCGGTGTGAGCATGGGCGTCGTCAGGAAGATGGCCGACTGCGGGCTCATCCGCCTCGTTCGCTCTCCGGCAGGTCGTGACCTCGTTAGAGGCCAGGACCTCGAGCTCATCGCGACGTGTGCGGAGCTTACGCACTTTGGCATTGAGCCCAAGAACCTGAGGCAGTACGTCGCCGCCGCCAACAGGGAGATTCCCATGTTCGAGCAGGCACTTGCCTCGATTTCCCGGCACCAGGGGGAGAGCGAGGGTGAGCGCGCGCTGAGAAGAGAGATGACGCTCGACCGCATGCTTGAGCTCACGGGCTCCGTGCGGAGCTCGCTCATCAAGCGAGAGCTCCTCGAGAGCTAGGGACCGTGCGATTCACGGTGCCGTTGGTTGGGAACATTGTGTTAAGAGCGTTTTAGACATCGATCTTGTGAGAAACAGGGGGCAGCACATGTCTGAGCAAATCGAAAGTCCCTTCCCGTACGAGAACCTCGTCGTGGACATCCCGGACTACCCGGAGCCCGGCGTCGTCTTCAAGGACATCACCCCGCTCATCGCAGACGAGCAGGGCTTCTCGGCCTGCGTGGACGCAATGACCGAGCACTTCCTTGGCAAGGGCGTCACCAAGGTGGTTGGATCCGAGGCTCGCGGCTTTCTCATCGGCACGCCCGTCGCCTACAGGCTGGGCGCCGGCTTTGTGCCCGCCCGCAAGCCTGGCAAGCTTCCCCGCGAGGTCTATAGCCAGAGCTACGCCCTCGAGTACGGCACGGACGAGCTCCAGATCCACAAGGACGCGCTCACGCCGGACGACCGCGTGATCATCGTGGACGACCTCGTTGCCACGGCGGGGACCGCGCTGGCCACGGCAAAGCTCGTCGAGCAGTCCGGCGCAAAGATCCTCGGCTTCTCCTTCATCCTCGAGCTCGCCTTCCTCAACCCCCGCGAGGCCATTGGCAAGGAGTACCCGCAGGAGATCTACTCGCTTATTAAAGTCGACTAGCGCCGAATTTACGGGCAAGCATCCCCAAGGCGTACAATCACAGCCGGTCGCGGCCACGTGCCTCGACCGGTTTTTCTAAATGACCTATCTCGAGGTGACAGACGTGCAACAGCGCAACAACCCCATACGCAGACGTCTTTCTCGCAGGTTCCAGGTGAGCCTTGTGTGGGAGGGAGCCCTCGTTGGCCTGTTTGCCGGAGCCCTCGTGACGCTGTACCGTCTCGCACTCACCTGGGGCGAGAAGACGCTTCGCTCGGTCATAGCCTCGTTTGGGAGCAACCCGCTGAATGCCGCGCTATGGTTTTTGGCCCTTGTTGTGATGGCCTTCGTTGTGGCTGCCCTGGTTCGTTGGGAGCCGGCTACGTCTGGTTCGGGCATTCCACAGGTGGATGCCGAGGTCATGGGTGCCATGGAGGCACCTTGGCACCGCGTGATTGGAGCCAAGTTCATCGAGGGAACCCTTGGGGCCATAGGCGGCCTCTCGCTGGGACGCGAGGGGCCATCGGTGCAGCTGGGAGGCATGGCAGGCAAGGGCGTCTCTCGAATCCTCAAACGCGGAAGGGGAGAGGAGCGGCTCCTTGTCACCTGCGGCGCGGGCGCCGGCATGGCGGCGGCCTTCCATGCCCCGCTCACGGGCGTCATGTTTGCCCTCGAGGAGATCCACAAGACGTTCAACGCACCGCTCATCATCTCGGTCATGATGAGCGCCGTCATGAGCGACTACGTGACGAGCCAGGTGCTTGGACTTCAACCCGTCATCAGTTTCAAGCTGGCTGAGGTGATTCCGCACGAGGCATATGGCATACTCATCGTCTTTGGCCTTGTTATGGGCGTGATTGGCGCACTGCACAACGCCGGGATGTTCCAGATTCAGAATCTGCTCTCCAAGATCAGGTATCGCTCTGCATTCATGCGCTATCTCATCCCGTTTGTCATCGCGGGTCTCGTGGCCTTGACGGCTCCCGATCTCATGTGTGGCGGAGATGCCATTCTCGAGCTGCTCATGAGGCCCCAGGGAATGGGTCTCTTGGCGCTTACTGGCCTGCTCATAGGAAAGTACCTGTTCACGGGCGTATGCTTTGGCGCAGGAACGCCGGGAGGAACGCTGTTTCCGCTCGTGATCATGGGTGCGCTCACAGGCGCCATCTTTGGAACGGCAGCCACGAGATTTCTGGGCATGAGCCCAGACTTTGTGATGAACTTCATGGTGCTGGGAATAGCAGGCATGTTTGCCGGGGCCATCAGGGCTCCCGTTACGGCGGTGGTACTCGCGTTCGAGCTCACCGGAAGCCTCGAGCAGCTGCTCTCGCTTGCCATCGTGAGCGTCATCGCCTATGTGACGGCCAACCTCATGCAGGTTGACGCCTACTACGAGCACCTTCTGGCTCGACAGCTTGGCACGACGCCCGAGGAGACGCACGAGCGTTGGGGGAGCCACGGTCGTCAGCTTCACTCGTACGTGGTCGAGGCGGGATGCTCAGCCGCCGACAAGCTCATCTCTGAGATTAACTGGCCACAGCGCACCCTCGTTGTCTCGGTGAGGCGCTGCGGAAGGGAGCTCGTGCCGAGTGGCAGCACGAGGTTACTCGAAGGCGACAGGATACTCGTGCTTCTCGACGAGCGCGAGGACGAAGACTCCGAGCGCTTCGTGCGGCGCCTCTGCCACGGTACGTTTGCCCCGGCAGAGACATCGGCACAGGAGTAGCGAGAAAGCGCAAGCCTAAAGGGGAGCCCATTGGCAAAGTCATATTGGTCAGTATTGCTCTACTTTACATAAGATATATTATCGCGTTTTATGCTGAAATCCCAGCTAGTAGGAGAGCAACGAAGCGCCATCGAATTGAATCAAGATGAAGGCGTCGGCTACCCAAGAAACGACGCTGCGCTCATGGCGGCGATGGCGCCGTCCGACACGGCCGTTACCACCTGACGCAAAGGCTTGGCGCGAACGTCGCCCGCACAGAACAGACCTGGTGTAGATGTGGCCATAGAATCATCGGTCAAGACATAGCCAGTGTGATCAAGATGGACGAGGCTCTTAAGAAGTTGTGTACGCGGCTCCCGACCAACTGCAACGAAGACACCAAAGGAGCCAGGCGCAGCTTCCACTACTTCCTCGCGAGCGCTCGCGTCCATGCCAATGGAAAGCTTCAGCGTGCACGGAAGCGTACTTCCCGTTGAGTCATCTCCACTAAGCTCGACTAGTTTAGTTAGGTACCTAACTTCAATCCTATCTTCATGTTCGACCGAGCTTGCAAGTGATTGAACGGCTCGAAGATGGTCTCCTCGTACGAGAAGTACCACCTTGCTGGCGAGCTTAGAGAGATAGAGCGCCTCCTCGCAGGCCGTATTGCCTCCGCCGATGACATAGGCCTGCTTGCCTCGATAGAACATGCCATCGCAAGTGGCACAGTAGGAGACTCCCCTGCCGAGGAATTCCTGCTCTCCGGCAAAGCCGGCCCTCCTAGGAGCGGCCCCGGCGGCGTAGATAAGCGAGGAGCAATGAACTTCCTCTGAGCCCTGGAGAATGAACTTGCCCGTGTCACCAGCACGGACAATCGATTCCACGTCGTCATAGACAAACTGGGCACCCAGGTGCTCGGCATGGGAACGCAATCTCTCGCCGAGCTCAGAGCCAGAGACGCCAACGAGACCGGGATAATTGTCCACCTCATCGGTAGAAACGATCTGGCCGCCAAATGACTCTCGCTCAATTACGAGCGGGGTAATACCTGCGCGAGTGGCATAGATTGCCGCAGACAGGCCGGCCGGACCTCCGCCGAGAATCACCAAATCGTGTCTATGCTGAATGGACATGAATGCTCCCTCCGCCGTAGGCTCAGAGGAGAATCAGCTAGTTGATACCACTTGAGCCAAATCCGCCAGAGCCCCTGTCAGTCTCATCAAGCTCGGAAACCTCGCGAAGACAGACCGTGGGCACCTTCTGGATAACGAGCTGGGCGATGCGCTCGCCACGCTCGATGTGAACGGGCTTCTCAGCGTCAAGGTTTACGGCGCACACCTTGAGCTCACCGCGGTAGTGGGCATCAATGAGGCCCGGCGTATTCGCCATGGACAGCCCCTCGCGAAGGGCCAGGCCGCTTCTAGGCTGAACAAAACCGGCGTGGCCATCTGGAATGGCAACGGCAAGACCTGTAGAAACAAGACGGCGCTCAAGCGGCGCGAGCGTAACATCCTCGTTGGAGCGCAGGTCAAGACCGGCGTCGCCCTCGTAGGCATAGCTCGGAAGCTCAACCGACGGGTCAAGCCTCTTGATGGGAAGGACGATGGGATCGCTACTCACCGGAAAGCCTCCTTAGCTCGGCAGAGAACTCCTCGATGTCCTTGAAGTCGCGATAGACGGAGGCAAATCGAACGTAGGCCACCTTGTCGATGTCTGCCAGACGGTGGAGAACCATCTCACCCAAGGCGCTGGAGTCCACCTCGGTGGTCCCGTGATCTCTCAGCTCGCTCTCGATGTCGCCAATAAGCTTGTCGAGCACATCGATGGGGATGTCACGCTTGACGGTGGCGCGCACCAACCCCCGCATGAGCTTCTCGCGGTCAAACGGCTCCTTTGATCCGTCATGCTTGAGAACGACGAGTGGGAGTTCCTCTCGGCGTTCGTAGGTGGTGAAGCGAAAGCCGCATGAAACGCATTCGCGCCGACGTCTGATGGAGTCATTGTTCTCGGCAGGACGGGAATCTACGACCTTAGACTCCTCGCATCCGCATTTGGGACAGCGCATGGCTTCCTCCGTATCACAGAAACACTTGCGATACATACCATACGCTGCGGCTATGGATTCGTCTAGAAACAGGGGCTAAATGCCCCAATTACCTCACAGCGAGATGGCCCACGTGAGGATGACGAGCGCAGCCACGAGCAGAAAGCCGAGCTCACCGGCAAGCTGCTGGCAATCGTTCAGAATGGGAGCCGCGCAAACGGAGCGTTGAGCGGACCTATTCCAGCGAGCGACATCCGAAACGAGGGTGCGAGCAGAATAGGAATCCCTGGAGCGAACGCTGCCGTTGTCACCAGTAGAGCCGCCGTCAATCACAACAAGATGAGACTGCTCCGGCTCGGGACAAAGCGCAGAAGTTCCGGCGGTGCGATAGATGCGGTTAGAATTCCTCACGTTCTCATCCTCTCTCTTGCAATATCGACAGCTACAGTTATACGAACCATTGCGGACACTAATTGTGTTTGTGTTGAGCTTCAAACACTTGTTCTATACCTAGTATCTACGTACAGTTGTTCGTGTCAAGTGAAAATAGAACAAATGTTTGAATACATAGGCGAACGCGTGTATGATAGTCACCAAGGAGAGAAGGAGGAACCATGTCTGAGGTAAAGATTTCCGCACGTCAGCAGCAGGCCTATGACTTCATCTGCAGCTTCACGGCAACGCACGGCTATCCGCCCTCCGTTCGAGAGATCGGGGCGGCCATCGGCCTCTCCTCGCCCTCAACCGTCCACTCCCACCTCCATAAGCTTGAGAAGGCAGGCTACATTCGTCGAGACCCAAACAAGCCAAGAACCATAGAGATCACGGGGCCTGGCAGCGAGGAACTGCAGCAGAACGCCTCGCTCGCAGAGGTCTCGCAAGACGTTGACAACGGAACCGTCACCCTCCCCGTGGTTGGAAGGGTGGCCGCCGGCACTCCGATCCTTGCCGAGCAGAACGTCGAGGAGGTCATGACGCTGCCCACCTCTCTCATCGGGGACTCAAGCTCGTTCATCCTCCGTGTTCGCGGTGAGTCCATGATCAACGCCGGCATCTTCGATGGCGACTACATCGTCGTCAAGGAGCAGCATGACGCCCACAACGGTGAGATCGTCGTTGCGCTCATTGATGACTCCGCCACCGTCAAGACCTTCTATCGCGAGAAGAACCGGATTCGTCTCCAGCCAGAGAACGACACGATGGAGCCCATCTACGCAGACAACCCAACGATTCTTGGCAGGGTGACGGGTCTGCTCAGGTCTCTCTAGCGAAATGTCAATCGATTCGGTCTCCGCTAAACACAGTTACCGCATACACGGCTACGACGTGATACGTGGGCTCTCGGTCATATCCATGGTCGGGTTCCATCTCTGCTATGACCTGGTGTATCTCTATGGAACAGGCCCAGGCTGGTTTGCCCCTCCCCTACAGGATGTGTGGCGCTCCTCGATATCCTGGGTGTTTCTGCTCATGGCGGGCATCATGGCCACGTACTCGAGGAGCAATCTCAAGCGAGCGTGCAGGTATCTTGCCGCGGCTCTCGCAATCTTTGTCGCAACCTCCGTTGCCAGCGTGGATACGCCCATCAACTACGGCATCATCTATTGCATGGGATTTAGCACCCTGGTTGCATGGGTTGTGCAGAAGGTGACTCCCAAGGAACTGACCGTCCTTGGGAGAGTCATGGCGGCCGCCATATGCGCCATGGCATTCCTGCTCTGCCTCGGAATTCCAACAGGTACGTTTGGGCTCAAGCAGTTTGGCGGACCGTATGTGCGAGTCTCCCCCGCTCCCTATGCCAGCGGGCTCCTGAGTTGGCTTGGCTTCCCTGGACCTCGATTCACTTCGGGAGACTACTACCCGCCCATACCCTTCACGCTGCTGTATCTCTCAGGCTATTTCCTGGGTGGGATCATACAGAAGAGCGGCCATGCAGCAGAGGCGCTGTCTAGGCTCAGATGCAGGCCGCTGGAGGTTGTTGGCAGGCATGCGTTGGAAGTCTATGTTATCCACCAGCCCCTCATTCTGCTCGTCCTCACGCTCGCATTCGGACGCTAGCTACTCCCCCACCTCAAACGAACGAAGCGTGGCAGCCATGCGCTCTCCCGCCTTGAGCGTCACGAGCAAACCGTTCTCCTGGTACTGCTCGCGAATGACCTGGCAACGCTCATGAACCATCTTGACAAGCATCCCCTTCTCATAGGGAACGAGAGCCGTGAGTGTGACGTCGCCCGCACTTGCCTCAGACGCAATCCTGTGAAGGAGTCCGGACAGACCGGTTCCCTTCTCGGCAGACACAAAGACAGCGGAGGGGTTCTGCGCTCTAAGACCAGAGAGCGACTCCTCATCGAGCAGGTCACACTTGTTGAACACGAGAACGCGCCGAATGTCGCTAGCCCCAATCTGGGCAAGGATGTCCTCGACCGCGCGTACCTTTTGCTCCCAGTTGGCATCATGGACATCCACCACCTCAAGAACGAGGTCGGCGGCGCGCACCTCGGCAAGCGTGGACTTGAAGCTCTCCACAAGCGTCGTCGGTAGCTTTTGGATGAACCCGACCGTGTCCGTGAGGGTGATCTTGCGGCCCTCGGCAAGGTCGATGGAGCGCGTGGTCGGATCAAGCGTGGCAAACAGCTCATCCTTGGCATATACCTTGGAGTCCGTGAGCGCGTTGAGAAGCGTCGACTTGCCCGCGTTCGTATATCCGGCAAGCGCCACGCGGTAGATCCCGGAATCCCAGCGAGCCTTGCTCTGCGTGTTGCGACGCGTCTCGAGGCGAGCGAGCTCTCGCCTCAGTGAAGCGATGCGGTCGCGCACGAGCCTTCGGTCAACCTCGAGCTGGCTCTCGCCCTGGCCAAATCGGCTGCCAATGCCGCCGCGGGTCTGCTCGCCCATGAGATGGCTCCACATGCCCCTAAGCCGAGGAAGGACATACTGAAGCTGGGCGAGTTGCACCTGAAGGGCACCCTCTCGCGTCGTGGCGTGCCGCCCAAAGATGTCAAGGATGAGAGCCGTCCTGTCAATCACCTTGACCGGTTCGCCAAAGATTCGCTCGAGATTGGCCTGCTGAGATGGGGACAGCTGGTCGTCGAAGGCAACCACGTCCACATCCATGCGCCGCACGAGGTCAGCTAGCTCCTTGGCTTTTCCCGAGCCCACGAACGTCTTGGGGATGGGCGAGTCAAGCTTCTGGGTCTCGCGAGCAACGACGACACCTCCGGCAGTCTCGACAAGGCACTCGAGCTCGTCCAAGGACTCCTTCAACGGCCAGTCGGTCCTGCCGGTATCAACTCCCACGACGACCGTTCGCTCTGGAACGGGAGCCGTGGACATCTGCTTGAATCGACCCGTAGAGCTCTCCCCCTCAACTATGCCGCTCGCCTCTTACGAGCGGGTGGCGTCCTCATACGCACCGACAACAAGATCGGCAGCCTGGCTTGAATCGAGCTCGTCCATGTCAAGCCAACGAGCACGTCCGTCTCGTCTCAGCCAGGAAAGCTGGCGCTTGGCATACCTACGAGAGCGACGTTTGATGAGCTCCACGCACTCGTCAAGGGAACACTCCCCGTCAAAGTACGCCAAGACCTCCTTGTACCCAATGGCCTGGCGAGACGTGAGATCCTGGCCATATCCCGCCTCGACGAGTCCTCTAACCTCGTCAAGGAGCCCTTCGGACATCATGGCGTCAACACGAGCATCAATGCGTGCGTAGAGCCTCTCGCGCTTCATCGAGATGCCCCACATCTGAGTGGGATAGTAAGGCCGCCTCGACTTGAGCCCCGAAAGCTGCTCTGCGTAGCTCGTCCCCTCGTCGCTCATCTCAAGCGCCCGTACGACGCGACGCGAGTTGTTAGGGTGAATGGCCTCTGCGCTTGCGTGGTCCCGCGTCTCAAGAAGCCCCCAAAGTGCCTGGGGCCCGTGCTGCTCGAGATAGCACTCGTACCGAGAGCGACCTTCCCCGTGCGTAGTCCCCGAGGGGAACTCCATGACGTCAATCACGCCGTCGAGGTACAGCCCCGTGCCTCCACACAGGATGGCAGCACGGCCGGCGCCTCTCCGCTCGTCCACGAGCCTTCGGGCGTCCGTCTGAAACATCGCGACGGAATAATCCTGCGACACGTCGGCAACATCGACCATCTGAAGCGGAACCAGGCGCTTGTTCGGGGGCGTCTTAGCCGTGCCTATATCCATACCCCGATAGACCTGCATCGAGTCGACGGAGATGACGTCGCTGCCCAGGCGAAGGGCCACCTCGTCGGCAAGGGCGCTCTTGCCAGAGGCCGTAGGTCCCACGATGCAAATGACCGGAGAGCCGGGGCTCACGGGCTCAGCAGACATGATCACCTGGGGTCGCCAACCATGGGGCCACGCAGATACCACGTGCGGGCCTCCTCGACCTTGACGTCAACGAACTTGCCCACAAGGTCCTCGGCTCGATGACCCTCGGGAACCTCAAAATGAACGGTCTTGTTCTTGGGGCTGTGGCCCACGAGGATGCGGTCATCCCTCTTGGACGGCCCCTCGACCAGCGCCTCGACCGTGTGACCAAGCTCGACCTGGTTGGCCTCGTGAGCCAGATCGGCAACGAGCCCGGCAAGCCTGTCAAAGCGCTCCTGGATGACCTCGCGCGGAGTGGGATCATCGATCTTGGCGGCCGGGGTTCCCGGGCGCTTGGAGTAGATGAACGTGAAGGCCGAGGAGAAGCCGACCTCCCTCACGAGGCTCATGGTCTGCTCGAAGTCCTCCTCGGTCTCGCCGGGGAAGCCCACGATGATGTCCGTGGAGAGGGCGATGCCGGGGTTGGCAGCCTTGATGCGCTCGGCGAGAGCGAGGTAGTCCTCGCGCGTGTAGTGGCGGTTCATCGCCTTGAGCACGCGGGTGGAGCCGCTCTGAACGGCAAGGTGGAGCTGCGGCATAACGGCGGGCGTCTCGGCCATGGCGGCAATCGTCTCGTCGGAGAGATCCTTGGGATGCGAGCTCGTGAAGCGAATGCGCTCAATGCCCGTCTCCCCCACCGCACGAAGGAGCTCGGCGAAGCGAGGAGAGCCGTAACGCTGACGACCGAAGGAGTTAACGTTCTGGCCGAGAAGGCACACCTCGCGAACGTCGTCCTCATGAAGCCTGCGAACCTCATCGACGACGTCCTCGAAGGCACGGTCGCGCTCGCGGCCACGCACGTAGGGCACGATGCAGTAGCTGCAGAAGTTGTTGCAGCCCGTCATGATGGGGACCCATGCGTGCCAGGTGTCCTCGCGTCTGCTGGGAAGGTCCGAGGAGAAGCCAGGGTCGTCCTCGCTCGTATCGGCGAAGACGCTCTTCTTGGAACCGTTGAGCGCCTCGAGAATGAGCTCGGGAAGACTGGCGATGGCTCGAGTGCCAAACACCACGTCGACGTTTCTCATGTGCTCTCGGATGTCGGAGCCGTCGCGCTGGGCAATGCAGCCACCGATGCAGACGACCCTGCGACCATGAGGGGGCTCGGGTGCGCTGACCATGGCGGAGACCTGGCCGTAGAGGTGGGTGTCTGCCTTCTCGCGCACGCAGCACGTCATGAAGACCACGATGTCGGCCTCATCAGGCGAGGCCACCTCAAGGCAGCCGCAAGACCCAAGAAGGCCCGAGACGCGCTCGGAGTCATGAAGGTTCATCTGGCAGCCGAACGTCTTCACATGGTACGTGAGTCCGGCAAGGGACGTGATGTTGCTCACTAGATAGCCACCTTTCCAGCGCCCTGCTCGATGGTCGTAGCGTCTGACGGAGAAAGCCTGTGAACATAGATGGCGATGCGAATGGCCGTGCGACTCTGTCCGTCGATATCGATGTCTGAGAACGTGGGCGCGCACGAAATATCTACGCCCGTGGGGATGAGAAAGCCCCTCGCGATGGCAACGGCCTTGATGGCCTGGTTGACCGCACCGGCGCCCACCGACTGGATGTTGACAGGCACCCCATCCTTGACCATGCCAGCGATGGCGCCGGCAACTGAAGCAGGCGAGGACTTGCTCGAGACCTTCAGGTAGTCCATGTTGTGTTGCTCCTAGCTGCGTTTCTACTGCAAGTAGCTGCGTTTTTGCGTGTTTTGTCCTATGCGCCAGGCAAAGAGCCAAGCGTTAGTCTTCCTTCTCGAGGTCAAATGTAACGGTAATCTTGTCCTTCGTCACGTTGACCCTTGGCTCGCCGGAAAGTCCCACATAATAGCGCTCGGCAATGAGGTCGAAGGCCCGCTCCATGGTACGCGAGAACTCGTCAATATCGTCCTGCGCGATCTTAAGGCCGCGGCGGTCCTTGGCCAGGTCCACCTTTTGAGGTCCCGGCGTTCCCCCATGGTGGAGGAGCCGAGACGCCACAGGCCTCAAAGGCTTGATCTGGCCTGCCAGAATGCGATGGGCCGTACGCTCGGAGATGGGCAGGCCCATGTCGCGAGCAACATCCGCGAGCTCATGGGCGTCTCCCGCAACAGCGGGACGCTCAATGACGGAGACCTCCGAGGGATCATCCACGAACAAAAGGCGCGAGCGTTCGGGACTCTGCTCGGCAAGTGCTCGGGCCGTTGCCAAGACGTCGGCGGCAGAGCCGAGGTATACCTCACAGTCGGGACGCTCCTCCAGGGCAAACTCGCAGCAGGTACGAATGATGTTGTGAGGACCCCTGAGCTGCGTCTGGCCCTCATCGCCCTTGCCAATCGTGGGCCAGGTGCTCTGGTCCTTGCGCTCGGGAAGGGCGGACGCATCTGCCTCGACCCGGATGGAGGAGCCAAGACCCTTTCCAGAGGCCATGACGCGAGCTGATCGTGTGTTTTCCCTGATTGAGAACAACGCCATGCCTCGACCGTGCACGCCCCAGCGATCCATATGGACCGTGTCGAGCTTGGAGGTGACACGTGCGTCAAAGATGCGCTCCCGCATGGAGTCGGGGACACCAGAGCCATCGTCGACCATGACAAGCGAGCGAGCGTCGCCCTCTCGGGACGTGGCGACAAGGATGCGATGGGCCCCGGCGTCCCTGGAGTTGCGCAGCATCTCGATGACGACGTCCTCAATGCAGCGGATGTCGTGCTTTGCCTGGCGCCGCTCGGCCTCGCCAACGCGGAGGCGAACAAAGCCGTCGCCCAGCGACTCCTCGACGCGGACCGCGGTATCTCCGGAGACGACTGCGACAAAGTCGACAAGCGAGGGCGCGGCGTTGGCCGTACCCTCGCTGGTATCGGTATGTGACGTGCTCGCCATGAGATCAGAAGGCGTCGCTACTTGGCGACGTCAACCGCGCGGGACTCGCGGATGACCACGACGCGGACCTGGCCCGGGTACTCCATCTCGTCCTCGATCTGCTTGGCAATGTCATGCGCGAGAACCGTAGCCTGGACATCGGAGATCTTCTCGGGCTGAACCATGACGTGAAGCTCGCGGCCAGCCTGCATGGCATAGGTGCGCTCGACGCCCTCGTGTGCGTTCGAGATCTCCTCGAGCTTCTGGAGGCGCTTGATGTAGGTCTCAGCACTCTCGCGACGGGCGCCCGGACGTGCGGCGGAAATGGCGTCGGCGGCCATGACGAGCTGGTCAAGAATCGTGTTGGGCTCGACGTCGGCGTGGTGAGCCTCAATGGCATGAACGATCTCGGGGCGCTCGCCATAGCGACGGGCAAGGTCGGCACCGATTACGGCGTGGGGACCCTCGACCGTGTGGTCGATGGCCTTGCCGAGGTCATGGAGAAGGCCGGCACGCTTGGCGGCCGTAGGGTCAAGGCCAAGCTCGCAGGCCATGATCCCGCAGAGCTCGGAGACCTGCTTGGAGTGCTGAAGGACGTTCTGGCCAAACGAGGTGCGATAGCGAAGGGCACCGAGCGTCTTGATAATCTCAGGGTGAAGGTCGTGGATGCCGGCGTCGAAGGCGGCCTGCTCGCCAGCCTCCTGAACGCGCTGGTTCACGAGCGTCTCTGCCTTCTTGTACATCTCCTCGATGCGTGCGGGGTGAATGCGTCCGTCGGCGATGAGGTTCTCAAGGGCGACGCGGGCCGTCTCGCGACGAACCGGCTCGAAGCTCGAGAGCAGGACCGTCTCGGGCGTGTCATCAATGACGAGGGAGACACCGGAGACCTGCTCGAACGTGCGGATGTTACGACCCTCACGGCCGATGATGCGGCCCTTGAGGTCGTCGGAGGGGATGTGCACGGACGTGACCGTGACCTCGCCGGCCTGGTCGGCGGCGCAGCGCTGGATGGCGGTCGTCACGATCTCGCGGGCCGTCTTGTCTGCCTGAGCACGGGTGCGCTGCTCACTCTCACGAAGAATCTGGGCCTCCTCGCGAACCGTGTCCTTGCGGACGCGGTCGAGGAGCTCCTTGTGGGCCTCGTCCTGGGAAAGCGACGCGATGCGCTCGAGCTCGCTCGTCTGCTTCTTCACGAGGCCCTCGAGGTCGCTCTGGCGACGGTCGAGCTGACCGGCCTGGCTGGAGAGCTGGTGCTCGCGACGGTCAAGCGCGTCATTGCGGCGGTCAAGAGACTCCTCGCGCTGCATGATGCGGCTCTCAAGGGAGTGAAGCTCGCTCTTGCGCTGCTTCTCCTCGGCCTCTGCTGCCTGGCGCTGCTTGAGGATGTCCTCCTTGGCGGCGAGCACGGCCTCCTTCTTCGTGGTCTCGGCCTGGCGCTTGGCGTCAGCGCAGATCTGCTCGGCGCGCTGCTGAGCTTCGCTGAGCTGGCGATTGGCATCCTGGACCTTGGCCGAGTTCTGGCCGTTAACGATGGCGTGAGAGATGAAGAAACCCACAACAAGTGCGACGAGTGCCGCAATGATGGCGAGTGGCATACCGACTCCTAGGATCACGAAACTACAAGAGATGTTCAGGAGACTGCCGACAAGGGCAGAACCCACCATCCGAGTGGCTCCCGGCGTCTATATGCGTCAAATCGCAGCTAAACGAACAAAAAGAACGCTCGCCATGTAACGTCACGGCGGACGAGAGATACCCAAATGGTTTCTACATTTTAGGTTTACCAGCGCATTACGTCAACGAGACGAACCCAGGACGGAAATACGGCACATACGCGACTACTCCTGCCCCTCATCTGCGAGTCGCTCGCTCACCGCAGCCTTGGCGACAGAGATCGGATAGCCTCGCGAGACGAGAAACCTCACGAGCTTTGGATAGGCGTTTACGCTGGGAACGGCCTTGCGCTCGAGCAACTCCCGGGCCCGCTGCTCCGGTCCTTCGTCGCCAAAGAACTCCTCGGGCCAACCGACAACGTCTTGAGCCGACACTCCCCTACGCGACAGCTCACGCTCTATGCGCATGGGCCCCCAGCCCGCAGCGACCTTTGCTCGAACGAAGTACTCGGCGAACCTGGCATCATTGACGATTCTGGATGATACGGCACGCTCCACCACGCGCTGCGCGCACGCAGACGAGTAGCCCTCGCGGACGAGGCGCTCCGCGGCCTCCTGGGACGAGTAGTCCCTGCGAGAGACGAGGTCCACGAGCTTTGCCCAGGCGCACTCGTCCGCTGCCACGCGCATGTTGTAGAGGAGCTCGGCTCGACTGGAAGGCATAGGAGCGTCAGAGGCCTCGAGCTTGCGAGCCACGGCCACGGGAAGACGTATGGGCTCTGACCCCTCGATCACGATGGTGGCCTGCGGCTTTCTTGCCCCCATGGGAGCCGCCGCTCGCTCCGGATAGCTCACCGTCCAGCTAAAGCCCGAGGGGCCCTCGTGTATGCGAGGACCCCTCGTCGAATTGCCTCGAGTGCCCCGTGAGGACCTACTCGCCATCAAGATCCGCAGCCTCAGCAGACGCTGGCTCCACACCATCGAGCGGAGCGAGACCGGCCGCCTCGCGGACGCGCGACTCAATCTCGTCCCTGAGGTCGGGATTGGTACGCAGGAACTCCTTAGCCGCCTCCCTGCCCTGGCCGAGGCGCTCGCCCTCATAGGTGTACCAGGCACCGGACTTGTTCACAATCTCATCCTCGACGCCAAGGTCCAAGATCGAGCCCTCCTTGGAGATGCCGGTGCCATACATGATGTCGAACTCGGCGGTCTTGAAGGGAGGTGCGACCTTGTTCTTGACGACCTTGACGCGGACGCGGCTTCCCACGATGTCGCCACTCTGCTTGATCGTGTCGATGCGGCGAATGTCCATGCGAACCGACGAGAAGAACTTGAGTGCGCGGCCGCCCGGCGTGGTCTCAGGATTGCCGAACATGATGCCGATCTTCTCACGCAGCTGGTTGATAAAGATGCAGGTGGTGTTGGACTTGGAGAGTGAGCCGGCGAGTTTGCGAAGGGCCTGGCTCATAAGACGGGCCTGCAGGCCCACCGTGGTATCGCCAATCTCACCCTCGATCTCCGCACGGGGAACGAGCGCCGCCACCGAGTCGACGACGACGACGTCAATGGCACCAGAGCGCACGAGCATGTCACAGATCTCAAGGGCCTGCTCACCGGTGTCTGGCTGGGAGATGAGAACCTCGTCGATGTCCACGCCAATGCGGGCGGCGTATCCTGGATCGAGCGCGTGCTCGGCGTCGATGAAGGCAACGACGCCACCCATGGCCTGGGCCTCCGCGAGAATTTCAAGCGAGAGGGTGGTCTTGCCGGAAGACTCGGGGCCATAGACCTCCACGATGCGGCCCCTGGGGACGCCGCCGATGCCAAGGGCAACGTCAAGCGCAAGGGAACCGGTGGGAATGGCCTCGACGTGGAGGTCCGGACCGCCCTCGCCATACTTCATGATCGCACCCTTGCCGAACTTCTTCTCAATCTCGGCCGTCGTGGACTCGATCATCTTGGTGCGCTCTTCGCCCGTGGTTGGGGCGTGAATCTCTCGCGAAACCGCGTTGGACTTTGCCATCTCGTTCCCTTCCATTGCTTCCTCCCGACATGATACGCGAACAATCGTTCGTGGTCAAACACTTGAGAGGAGCTTAGGACACGCAAGGCGCCAAAAACCTGACGGGCATCTAACTGAGGTCTAACACCGCAGCTAGATGCCCGAAAATTAAGAGAATTTGCCGCACGAACAATCCGCCGAGCGGCACCCGCCTAGCTGCGAGCGGCAGTTCCCGCGCACATACCCTTGAGAAGGCCGAGCGCATGCATGACGGAGCGCAGCCTGACCTCGGAGCGGTCGCCGGGGAACACGACGGACTCCGTACGTGTCTCGGCACCATTGCTCACGCCAAACCAGACGAGGCCAACGGGCTTGCCGGGAACCGCGCCGCCAGGACCCGCGATGCCCGTGACGCTCACGGAGACGTCGCATCCCAGGGCGGTGCGGGCGCCTTTGGCCATCTCGCTCGCGCACTCGTTGGAGACGGCACCGACGCGCTCGAGCGTCTCGTGGCTCACGCCCAGCAGCGCCTCCTTGACGGAGCACGCATAGGAGCCAACGGCGCCCACGACCACGTCAGACGAGCCCGGCACGGCCGTGAGCGACGCCTCGACGAGGCCGCCCGTGCAGCTCTCGGCCGTCCCCACGCTCAAGCCACGCTCGCGGGCGTCCTCGAGCACCTCCGCAGCGAGGGCCACGGCGTCGTCCCACGCGGGAGCCTTCTCGTCGCCATCACCGGAGGGCTCGTCGTCCGCAAGTGCTCCCCACGACTTCACGAAGTAGTCGGTCCCGCTCCAGATGGTGAGCACCACGGCAACCGCGAGCAGCACGTACGAGACGCACATGAGCTCGTAGCTGTCGAGCGCCTGCGCAAGGAGCGCTCCGCAGATCGACACCATCGTCGTGGCCGTCTTCCACTTGCCGAGGTTGCCGGCCGCGATGACGATGCCCTTCGTGGCCACGACCATGCGAAGCCCGCTCACGAGAAACTCGCGGGACACGATCACGAGTAACGCCCACGTGACGGGAGCACCCGTCTCGAGCAGGTAGCACAGGGCCACGATGACGACGAGCTTGTCGGCGATCGGGTCGAGGAACTTGCCAAACGTCGTCACCTCGTTTCGGCTGCGGGCGAGGTAGCCGTCGAGCTTGTCGGTGAGGGAAAGCAGGCAAAAGGCAACGAACACCGCGATGCCGCCGGTGCCTACGCCACCAAGCAGCTGGGCCATGAGAAGCCACACGGGCACGAACACCACGCGGATGCACGTGACGATGTTTGCCGGCGTCCACATGCCAGACGAGGTCTTCTTCTCGCTCACGGCCTTAGGCCTCCTCATCCTCGGGGCCCAGGATCTCTCCCTCGAGCTCGTAGCAGAACGACTCGGTGAGGCGCACGCGGACCACGTCACCAACGGACGCCTCGCCCTCTGCGATATGCACAGCACCGTCGCAGTCGGGGGCCTGGAACCAGGTGTGGCCGATGAGCTCGGGGGCGTCGCCATCGGAGTCGATGCCGTCGATGATCACGTCGACGACCTCGCCCACGTGCTTGGCCGTGGCGGAGAAGCCAAGCTCCTCGGCAACGTCGATGAGTCCCTGGGCGCGCTCGAGCTTCACGTCGTCGCCAATCTGGCCGTCCATCTCGGCGCCACGCGTGCCCTCCTCGGGAGAGTAGGAGAAAACGCTCGTGTAGTCGAACTCCTCGGCCTGGATGAAGTCGAGAAGCTCCTCGTACTCCTCCTCGGTCTCGCCGGGAAAGCCCACGAGGCCCGTCGTGCGCAGCACCATGCCCGGAATCTCTGCGCGAAGGCGCGCGAAGAGCTCGGAGAACTCCTCGGCGCTGCCCGAGCGGTTCATGCTCTTGAGCACGCGGGCGCTGCAGTGCTGGATGGGGATGTCGATGTAGGGAAGCACCTCGGGCGTGTCGCGAATGGCAGCGACGAGCTCGTCGGTCATGCCCTCGGGCTGCAGGTACAGCACGCGCAGCCATGCGCCGTAGGGGCGAACCACCTGCGCGAGCCTCGTGAGCAGGCTCGCAAGCGTGTCGCCCTCCCCCAGGTCACGGCCCCAGATGCCCGTGTCCTGGCCGATGAGCACGAACTCGCGGACGCCCTGCTCGGCAAGCGCGCGGACCTCGCCCTCGATCTCTGCGTAGGGGCGAGACGCATAGCGGCCGCGAATGTAGGGGATGGCGCAGAACGAGCAGAATCGGTCGCAGCCGTCGGAGATCTTCACATAGGCGCTCGCGCCCTCAACCGTGCGCAGCGGCGCGGCGAGCGGTCCCGCCGCGGCGCCCTCGGCCGCAGGGACCACGGACTCGCGGCCCAGCACGCCGTCCATCACCGACACGATGCCGTCCTCGGCATCGGCTCGCACGAACGCGGCCACCTCGGGAAGCTCGGCGGGAAGGTCATCGCCGTAGCGGGAGGGAACGCAGCCGCACATCACGATGGGACGCTCGCGCACGCCCTCGGTGTTGGCCTCGGCAAGCTCGAGCGTGCGCTCGATGCTCTCGGACGTGGCGCTCGCGAGAAACGAGCACGTGTTGACGATGACGGCGTCTGCCGCGTCGGCATCAGCGGTCTCGGAATAGCCGGCGCGAAGCAGCAGGCTGCGCATGCGGTCGGTGTCAACCTCGTTCTTGGCGCAGCCAAGCGTAACGAACAGGATGGCCGGGGACTGCGAGGTCCCCTGTTGCTCGAGTGACATGGATTGCCTTTCTGGGGAGAGAGACGGTACATGGCAAGCCCCGGGACCCTATGGGGACGCCCGGGACTTGAGGGGCTAGCGGTAGTTGTTGAACTGCAACGGGATGCCGTAGTCCTGGGAGCGAAGATGCGTGATGACCTGCTGAAGCGCATCCTTGGAAGGGCTCGTGACGCGGAGCTTGTCATCGTCTATCTGGGCCTTGACCTTGAGCTTAAGATCACGGATGTCCTTGGAGATCTTCTTGGCGCACTCCTTGTCGATGCCCTGGACCACATGGCCGACGACGCGCACGGAGTCGCCAGACGCGGAAACGGGCTTGTCCCAGCTCACGCTCTTGAGGTCAACCCCACGCTTGACGAGCCTGCCGTTAAGGATGTCAATGACCTGCTTTGAGACGAACTCGGCAGGCGCGGCAACCGTGATCGTGGCATCGGGCTTGGACAGTTCGACGCTCGAGCCAGAGCCCTTGAGGTCGTAACGCTGCGTGAGCTCGCGCGCGGTCTGCTGGACGGCGTTGTCTACCTCCTGCATGTCCACCGTGGAGACGACGTCAAAGCTCGAATCCTTGGCCATGTCTGTTCCTTTCTCGGGCTTGCGCCCGTGAGCAAGTTCATGTGAACGCGGCCTACTCGCCGCTCGTGCCGCCCTTGGAGGAGTCTGACGAGCCGGAGTCCGAGGAGCTGGTGGTGCTGGCGGTGGTGGCCGCCGCGGGATCCGTACCCTCGATCGTGAGGGTCGAGGTGCCGGCGGACTTGCCCGAGAAGGTCTGGCGCTCGCCGTTCTTCTCGACAGTCACGACGCTTGGGTCGCCCACCCTAATCTCGAGCGACTTCTTGGGGCTGTACTCCTGCGACCACGAGCCCGTGATGGACTCGGCGACCTTCTGCTCGCCATCGCACGTGACCTCGACCCAGGTGGTGGCCCCGTCTGCGACGCTCACCGTGACCTTCGTCTCCTGCGTGGCGGCAGCGGCCGCGGAGGCGGCCTTCTTGGCGGCGGCCTCGGAGAGTGCATGCTGCTCGGCGGCGGAAGTCGTGGTGGCAGAGGTGGACGCAGCCTCGCTCGTCACGGCGGTCACGACGTTCACCTTGCTGTTGTCGACCTTCGACGAGGCGCAGGAGCGGATCGAGAACGTGAGGATAACGACGAGCAGCACCACGAGCAGCGCCGAGAGCACCACGGCCGCGCGCCTCGGGTCAGACGCGATGGAGTCGATAATGCCGGCGATGCCGCTGCGCTGGGGCTCGTTGCGACGACCCCTGTTGCGCGGATCGCGGTTGCGGTCCCTGTTGGGGGCCTGGCGACGCACGTTGGGGCGGACGGGCGCGGAGATGTTGCGGCTCCCCTCTCGGCCAGCACGCGTGGACGAGGGGCGATACGGACGCGCGTCTGAGCCAAAGCGCAGGTCGTCGCGATACTGTCCGGAGTCAACGCGACGGGTCTGGATGTCGTCCCCGTAGCGTGAGCCCGTGTGAGAAGATCTCGCGCGGGAAGTGCCGGAGCCCGCGCCGCGGCCGCGCTGGTAGTCGTCACCATAGGCATCGCGGGCACGACGGGCGCGACCCGCCTGCTGACGGCGGGCGCGATCATCATAGTCGTTAGGGTTTCTCGTGGTGTAGCGCCTATCGGCGGGAGAGCCGTAGGAGCTCGAGTAGCTCGAGCCATACGAGCCGCGCGGGTCGTAGGCGCCCTGCGCCGAGTAGCCAGACGGGGCACCGTAGCCCAATCCCGAGGTTCGAGCCAACGCGAGGCCCGTCGTGGTGGAGCGAGCCTGGCTCGCGGCCGAGGCGGGACCGTCATGACCCGGCTCGTCTGCCAGGCGGGCAAGGCCGGTGGGGGCCCTACCGGTGACGCCCGCCACGTACTCGGCGTGCTCCCTCTCGTAGAGCTCAGTGATGCGGCGAGGGTCAAGGCCAAGGTAGCGGGCATAGCTCGCTACCATACCCTGGGCATATCCAAGTGCGGGCAGGTGATCGAAGTCGCCAAGCTCAAACGCCTCAAGCACGCTCTCGCGCATCCTGAGCACGCGGGCCGCCTGAGGGATGGAGAGCCTCAGCTGATGGCGCCTGCTCGCCAGAAGCTCGGCAAACTGCGGACGCTGCATGTTGGCTACACCTCCCTAAACGCGGCCTCGGCCGCACGAAGCTCCTCGAGCCCGTCGGCGTCGAGCAGCACCTCTCTTGGCTTGGAGCCGTCGGGGGGTCCAACGACGCCCTTCCGCTCCAGGTTGTCCATGATTCTTCCTGCCCTAGCGTACCCCACCTTGAGCCGGCGCTGGAGTCCAGACGTCGAACCTAGCTGAGAGTCCACAACAACCTGCGCAGCCTCCCAGACGAGCGGGTCGTCCTCGTCCATGTCATCGGCCGTGGCGGCGCTTCCGGGCTGGGCCGGCGCCACGGCAGAGAGGATCTCGTCGTGGTACTCGGGCTCGCGCTGGTCACGGATGAAGGACACGACGTTCTCGATCTCCTCGTCGCTCGCATAGGCGCCAAGGACGCGGCGCAGGACGCCGCCCGCCTTGCGAAAGAGCATGTCTCCCCTGCCCATGAGTCGCTCCGCGCCCGTCTGGTCGAGAATGACGCGGGAGTCGATGGACGAGGACACCTTGAGCGCCACACGCGTGTCGACGTTGGACTTGATGAGTCCCGTGACGACGTCTGCCGAGGGGCGCTGCGTGGCAAGCACGAGGTGGATGCCCGCGGCGCGGGCCAGCTGAGCGATGCGGACGATGGAGGCCTCGACGTCCTTGCCGGCGACCATCATGAGGTCGCTGAGCTCGTCGATGACAATGACGAGGTAGGGCATGGGCTTGGGCGGGTTCTCCATGTCGGCGAACTTACCGTCCTCGACCATCTTGTTGTAGACCTTGACGTCCCTCGCACCGGCACGCTCGAAGACCTTGAGCCTGCGGTCCATCTCGGTGACGGCCCACTGAAGGGCGCTCGCCGCCTGCCTTGGCTCGGTCACGACGGGAACGTAGAGGTGCGGCAGGCCCGCGTAACACGAGAACTCGACGCGCTTGGGGTCCACGAGGATGAGGCGAACCTGCTCGGGCGTCGTGCGCATGATGAGCGACATGATGATGGCGTTGATGAGCACCGACTTGCCCGAGCCCGTGGTGCCGGCGACGAGCATGTGCGGCATGCGCGCGAGGTCGGCCACGACGGGAGACCCCTCGGAGTCTCGTCCGATGGCAAACTCGAGCGGCCCTCCCTGCGCATAGGGCAAAACGTCACCCAGGCACACGTTCTGGCGCTTCTTGTTCGGGATTTCGATGCCCACGAGCGAGGTGCCCGGGATGGGCGCAAAGATGCGCACCGACTCCGAGGCGAGCGAGAGCTGGATGTCGTCCTGCAGGTTCGTGATCTTGTTGACGCGCTCGCCCTCGCCCATCTCGATCTTGAACGTGGTAACGAGAGGACCGGCGGTCCAGCCAGAGACGCGGCTCGTGAGGCCAAACTCCTCGAGTGTCGACTGAAGGCGCTGCGCGGTGCGCTCGAGCTCGGAATCCGTGCTGGCAGAGCTCGCCGAATTGGGATTGCTGCTGAGAAGCGACAGCGGCGGCATCGTGAAGTCGTCGGAGTCGTCGCCGGGACGGACGGGCGCGTCTGGGACCGCCTGCTGCTTGGCACGACTTCCTCGACCAGGCCTGGGCTTCTCGGCCTTGAGCTGGGCGGCAGCGCCGTTCTTGGCAGCAGCGGCCAGCAGGAAGTCCGGCACGGCAGGGTCTGCGGCAGCGGGCTCGGAAGCGGCGGGGGTAGACTCGGGCTCCTCCGAAACCGGTTGCATCACGTTGGCCTTTGAAGAGGCCGGGGCCGCAGGAGGCTCGAGGGGGGTGTCCCAGAGCGTGGGGTCGGCGTTGGCGGCGGCAAGGGTCGCGGCGGCATCGAAGGGCTGGGGATCGGCGGGTGCCTCGACCTTGTCCTTCTTTCGCCGCTTGCGACCAAGCAGCGTCGTCTTGGGCTCTGCGGGAGTCTGCTCGCCCATGCTCTCCATCTCGCGCGTGCCGGTGGCGTGGTCCATGCGCGTGGTCTTGTTGGCGCCACGACGAAGCACGCTCGTCTTGCGCGAGCCGATGAAGCTCGTCTCGGGCTCATCCATGACGGCCGTCTCGGGCTCAGCCACCTCTACGTCGTCCCAGGGGGCGGAGTCATTAGCCTCGTGGGCCTCGCGCCTGCGCGTGCTGTGGCTCTCGTGCGCGGCAGCCAGGTGCTCCGCGGCCACGCCAAGGGAGTTGCGGATGCGAAGCACAAGGTTGGAGATGGAAAAGCCGCACACGACGATGCCGCACACGGCCATGCCTATGAGCAGGACCATGCCCACGAGCTGCCCCATGTAGGTAAGTAGCAGCCATGCGACCCCGGAGCCCACGTAGCCGCCGTAGGCCACGGCGTTTTCCGCCTCAAGCACCATCTCGGGCTGGGCATCGGCACCAGGAACGAGGATGGAGAGCATCGACAGCGCGGAGAGCACCACGAGCGCCAGGCCCACGGCGACCCTCGCCACGAGCGAGGAGTCCGTGGGCAGAAACATCGTGATGGCAAACAGGATGAGCGCGAAGGGCACGAGGATGGCGCCCTCGCCAAAGCCAAGCCTGAGGCCCTCGGCCATCGCATGGGTCACGATGGCCGAAGACGGGGACACGAGCGACACGATCATGGCCATGGCCACGACGATGATGCCGACGCCGATGAGGTCGTTGGCGATACCGGAGCCCGCGGAATTGTCCGCAGGCTTCTTCCTTTGTGCGTTTGAGCTGCGTTTGGCTGGCACGAGGCTAGACCTCCATGACGACCGGGATGATCATCGGGCGCGTGCGGGTCTTGGACCACAGGTAGTTGGAAAGCGAGTTGCGAACGGCCTTGCGAAGCACGTCCACCGACGGGCTCCCCTGGTTGTTCTTGTCGATGGCGGCGCGGCAGGTGTCCTCGATACCGGCAAGCAGCTCGTCGTCGCTGGCGAACGACACGCCACGGCTCGAGACGTCGACGTCGGCCACCTTGTGCGAGCGGGCCTTGAGAGTCACGACGCACGTCACGATGCCATCCTGCGACAGCTTCTGGCGGTCGCGAAGCACCACCGGGTCGGTGTCGCCGATGCGCAGGCCGTCGACGTAGATGATGCCGGAGTCGAAGCTGGGGCCGCGAGATACCTTGCCGTCCCTCATCTGCAGCGAGTCACCGTTGTCGAGGATGAAGATTTGGTCGTCGGACATGCCCATGCTCTTGGCGAGCTTGGCGTGCGCGCGAAGGTGCACGGCCTCGCCGTGGACGGGCATGAAGTTCTTGGGGTGGACCATGGCCAGCATGAGCTTGAGCTCCTCCTGGCGGCCGTGGCCGGAGACGTGGACCGTGGCGTTCGTCTTGTCATAGACGTCGCAACCGATCTTCGAGAGCGAGTTAATGATGCCCTGGACGCTCTTCTCGTTGCCGGGGACGGGCGTCGCCGAGATGATGACCGTATCGCCCTCGCAGATCGAGAGGCTCTTGTGCTCGCCGTTCGCCATGCGAGCGAGCGCGGAGAGGGGCTCGCCCTGGCTGCCGGTGCACAGCACGACGATCTTGTCCTCGGGGATGTCATTGATCTCGAAGGCGTCGATGATGTCTTCGTCGGCAATCTTGAGGTAGCCCAGCTCGCGAGCGATCTTGGTGTTCGTGACCATGGAGCGGCCCGTCACGACGACCTTGCGGCCCACGGCCGTGGCGGCGTCGCAGACCTGCTGGAGACGATGAATGTGGCTCGAGAAGCTCGCCACGAACACGCGGCCGGGGGCGTTCTTGATGATGTGGCGAAGGGAGGCGCCCACGGTGGCCTCGCTCGGCGTGAAGCCGGGGAAGTTGGCGTTCGTGGAGTCGGAGAGCATAAGGTCGACGCCCTGCTTGCCGAAGCGGTTGATGGCGTTGTAGTTGGGGCGCACGCCGTCAATGGGCGTCTGGTCGAGCTTGAAGTCGCCCGTGTGCAGCACCGTGCCGGCCGGCGTCTTGAGGAAGATGCCAAGGGCGCCGGGGATGGAGTGCGTCATCGCGAAGAACTGCAGCGAGAAGCAGCCCAAGTTCACGCTAGAACCATCCGTGACCTCGCGGAACTTCGGGGACTTGATGTTGTGCTCGGCGAGCTTGCCCTCGATCATGCCAAGGGTGAGCTTGCTCGAGAAAATGGGCACCTTGTGCGTGAGGTCCATGAGCAGGTACGGCAGCGCGCCGGTGTGGTCCTCGTGGCCGTGCGTGATGACGATGCCACGAAGCTTCTCCTCGTTCTCGAGCACGTAGGTGTAGTCGGGAAGGACGAGGTCGATGCCGGGCTGGTCGTCATCGGGGAACATCAGGCCGGCGTCGACGAGCACCATGTCGTCGCCGCACTCGAAGGCCGTCATGTTCTTGCCGATGCCGTCCAGACCACCCAGCGGGATGATCCTCAGGGTCGGGGTCTTTGCCATGTGTTTGGTAAACCTCCTTGGTTGTAGGTGTGTACGTCAAGCGGGCAAGCCCGCGTCTACTTGTCTGTCGTGGTGCGCCCACAAGGCGCCCCAGGGCGTCAGACGGGCAGGAGCCCATCTGACGCGACTCTCCATTATGCAGCAAGGGGAGGACTCCGTGGAGCCCTCCCCCATGCGTTCTACCTAATTACCATGCCTTGCGGCGCGTTGCCGAGGCCTAGCCCTCGTGGTGGCGGCGCGGGGCGCGGCCAGAGCCGGCGTTACCGTTGTCACCGGGGTGACGGCGAGGCTTGCGCTCGCCACGGCGCTCGCCGCGCGGCTCGTGGTGGTCGGAGTGACCTCCCTTGGAGCCACCGGGAACCTCGGGCTTGTCGAGACGGTCGAGACTGATCTTGCCCTTCTCGTCGACCTCGAGGACCTTGACCTTGACCTCGTCGCCAATGGCCAGGACATCCTCGACCTTGTCGACGCGGCCCTGGGCGACGCGGCTGATGTGCAGCAAGCCGTCCTTGCCGGGCAGGAGCTCGACGAAGGCACCGAAGGGCTGGATGCCCACGACGCGGCCGGTGTACTCCTCGCCCACCTCGGGCACCTTGACGATGGCCTTGATGCGAGCGGCGGCGTCCTGGGCGGCGCCGTCCGTGCCGGCGATGAAGACGTTGCCGTCCTCCTGGATGTCAATCGTGGCGCCCGTGTCGTCCTGGATGCCGCGGATGACCTTGCCGCCGCTGCCGATGACGTCGCGGATCTTGTCCGTCGGGATCTGGATCGTGATGATCTGCGGGGCCGTGTCCTTGGGCGTCTCACGCGGGGTGGGGATGGCGTCGAGCATCGTCTTCAGGATGAAGGCGCGGCCCTCGTGGGCCTGGTGCAGCGCCTGGGAGAGGATCTCGGGCGTGAGGCCGGTGGCCTTGTTGTCCATCTGCATGGCCGTGATGCCGCGCTCGGTGCCCGTCACCTTGAAGTCCATGTCGCCGAGGAAGTCCTCGAGACCCTGGATGTCGGACAGGACGACCGTCTTGCCCTCCTCCTGGATGAGGCCCATGGCGATGCCGGAGACGGGGCGCTTGAGCGGCACGCCAGCGTCCATGAGGGCGAGCGTGGAGCCGCACGTGGAGGCCATCGAGGAGGAGCCGTTGGACTCCATGACCTCGGAGACCACGCGGATCGTGTAGGGGAACTCCTCCTCGGAGGGGATCACCGGGAGAAGCGCGCGCTCGGCGAGGTTGCCGTGGCCGATCTCGCGGCGCTTCGGCGAGCCCATGCGGCCCGTCTCGCCGGTGCAGTACGGCGGGAAGTTATAGTGGTGGATGTAGCGCTTGCCGTCGACCGGCTCGATGGTGTCGAGGCGCTGCCACTCGTTGAGCATGCCGAGGGTGCAGACGGACAGGACCTGCGTCTGGCCACGCTGGAACAGGCCGGAGCCGTGCACGAGCGGCAGGTAGTCGGGCTTGACCATGAGCGGGCGGATCTCGTCGGCGGCACGGCCGTCAACGCGCTCGCCGGTCTCGACGACCATGCAGCGCATGGCGTGCTTCTCGAGGCTCTTGAGCTCGACGGGGATCTCGCGGCTGTAGAGAGCCTGCTCCTCCTCGGTGAACTCGGCCTTGATGGCGGCCTTGAGCAGCTCGACCTTGCCGATGCGCGAGAGCTTGTCGGCGTCCTTGAGCGCGGCGCTCATCTCGTCGTAGTGGGCGAAGACCTTGTCGTGGACGTAGGGCACCGGCTCGTCGTAGACGTACTCGCGCTTGACGATCGGGCCGTTGACCTGCTCGTACTCGGCGAAGAACTTCTTCTGCTCCTCGCAGAAGGCGGCGATGGCCTCCTGGCCGAACGCCATGGCGGCGAGCATGTCCTCCTCGGAGATCTCGTCAGCGGAGGCCTCGAGCATGGAGATGAAGGAGTCGGAGCCAGCGAGCTCGAGGTCGAGGTCGGAGGCGTCGCGCTCCTCGTAGGTCGGGTTCACGATGAACTCGCCGGTCTCGGGGTTGCGGCCGATGCGGACGCAGGCCAGCGGGCCCTCGAAGGGCACGCCGCCCACGGTGAACGCGGAGGAGGCGGCCATGACGCACATCGTGTCGACGGGGTTCACCTGGTCGGCGACGAGCGAGGTAGCGACGACCTGGACCTCGTTGCGGAAGCCGGCCGGGAAGCTCGGGCGCAGCGGACGGTCGATCATGCGGGCCGTGAGGGTGGCCTTCTCGGAGGGACGAGCCTCACGCTTGAGATAGCCGCCGGGGATGCGGCCCACGGCGTACATCTTCTCGATGAAGTCGACCGTCAGCGGGAAGAAGTCGTAGTCCTTGCGCTCCTTCGAGACCACGGCCGTAACGAGCACCGTGGAGTCGCCCTGCTTGACGAGGACGGCACCGGTGGCCTGCTTGGCCAGCTCGCCGGTCTCGAGCACGTAGTGCTTGCCGTAGAGGTCGAACTCATGTGTAACCTTTGCCATTTCTTTCCCTTATCTCCGCCTGCCACGTTGCAGGCGGGCCGTCTGCGGGCCCCGGCCGCGGGTTGCTCCCGCCGCCGCTTGGTCTGGCCCGGAATGCCCGGGCAAGCCCGCTGTGCCCAGACCCTTGGGCACGCAATATGAAAAGGGGCGCCAGAGGGCGCCCCGTAGGTCCACTTACTGGATGTTGTCGCGAATGCCAAGCTTGGCGATGAGCTCACGGTACTCGTTGATGTCGTTGCCCTTGATGTAGGAGAGCAGGCGACGACGCTTACCGACGAGCATGAGCAGGCCGCGGCGGGTGTGGAAGTCCTTCTTGTGGGACTTCATGTGCTCGGTGAGCTCCTTGATGCGGTCGGTGAGGATGGCGACCTGGACGGGGGCAGAGCCGGAGTCGCGCTCGTTCTTGCCGTAGGTCTTGATGAGCTCGGCCTTGCGCTCCTTGGAGATGGTCATGTTGACACCTTTCTTCTGATTTCGCCCCAGACTGGGAGAGCCGCTGGTGTGGGCGCGCCTCCAAGTGAGGGGTACTGACAAAACCTTGAAGAGGATAGCACAGGCGCGGGCGAACGGATTCGTAAACACAAGACCGCCACGGATATGGCGCCGGAAGCAGAGCAAATCCAAGGCTCATCCTACGTCAGCCGAACGTATGCTGTTGCCATGACGAATTCGGAGCACATAAAGTCCCTGCCGCGAACCGTGGCATACGTCGGCGCCGTCGACGATCCAAACGCGCTACCAAGCCTTTTGCTCGAGGACTTCGACGACGCGCTGCATGCCTATGCACATCTCGGCGGTGTTGGGGCGCCCCAACGCGTCGAAGACGCCCGCGATGCCGATGCGGTCGTCTTCGCGACGAGCGCACGTCGCCCAAGCCTCGTCGAACTGTCGGGCCTCTCCCCCAGCGCGCTCGTCTATGCGCTCATCGCATGTGATGGTGCGGAGACCGACGAGGCCAGGCTCGCCATGGAGCGGCTGCGCGGCCTTCTCGGGCAATCGGGGGCCGCGCTTGCGGGCTGCGCCCTCATTCCCCTCGCTGGCCGGCTCGAACGACACATGAAAGGTCCCCGGATGGGACACGCGCGCAGAAACGTCTCCGAGGCCACCGATGAGCTCGTCTTGGCCCTGCACTGCGCCGCCACCCCTGGTGTGATCGAGGTACGCCCACCCTGGCCGTGTGTCCTCCATCGACTGGGCAACGCCTTGAGGTGCCTGGGGCCTTTCAGCTAGCCAAAAGCCTCGTCGGGCATGAGCGGCGGCATGCGTGGCTCAGGGCAGCCGCAGGCACCCGGAGCCGGCAGCACCACGCCCGAGGGACAGGGCCAGATGCCGGGAGGCCAGGAAGGCCAGTCCGGCGGCACGCCCGGACGCCAAGGCTAGAGGCCCAGTGCCAGCATGACGAGGCCAGCGCAGACGCCGAGCGCGTACATAAGCGCCACGATGGCGACGTTCTCGCATGCGTTGTCATTCGTACGGAACAGCACGAGGTAGCCGGCACCCCCGGCAACGAGGGTGCCGGCCATCATCGGCGCAAACCCAAGCGCGCCATCAATGTAGAGCTGCGTCACCACCACGGATGCCGCGCAGTTGGGGACGAGCCCCACGAGCGCTGAGGCAAACGTCGAGAGAACCGCGTTGCTCGAGAAGAACGTCGCGAGCGCGTCCTCGCCAACCCAGGCTATGGCCGCATCGAGCAGAAGCGTCACGACGAAGATGAAGACGATGACCTGAGCCGTGCGGTACGCGGAGTTCACGACAACCCACTGCGCAATCTGGCCGCGCGTGAGCGGCTCGCCACAGCCACAGCCGCAGGAGTAGGCGGACGGGTCCACATCCTCGCCCACGGCCTCGTCTGCAGCCTCGCCCTCGTCATCCGCGGCGAGATAGGTGCGGCCAAGCACGAGGCGAAGCACCGCGTCGACGCAGAAGCCCAGGACCACGCCGAGAACCGCCTTCGTGAGAAGGATCCGAGCGAGCAGGGCGGCATCGAGCTGCTCGGCGAGCAGCAAGGGAACCATCTCGTCAGAAGTGGAGAGGACCACGGCAACGAATGTGCCGAGCGTGGCGATGCGGTCGGCATACAGCATGGCCCCCATGGCGGAAAAGCCGCACTGCGGAACGATGCCGAGAATGCCGCCAATGAGCGGGCCTGCATGGCCCGCGCGCTGGATGGCCGCGTTGGCTCGGTCTCCCGCAAACAGTTCGAGCAGGCTCACGGCAACGTAGGTGAGAAACAGGAACGGCACGAGCTCGGCCGTATCCTTGAGGGCGTCGATGACGACGTCGAGAACAGCTTGCATCTTAGGTTGGACCCCCGTCTGAAACGTCTTAACGGGTTGGCATGATAGTCAGCCAGACGTCTGAATGACTGCTCACACACTCACCGTGGAGGCGGCTCCACATGCGAGGCGCGACATTGGTGCCAGGGCCGGCTTCCGCCGTCACAGGCTGAGCGCGAACTCGAAGGCGCGAAGGCGCGCGTCGAGGTGCGTCGCGGCCCAGGTGTGAGCCATCGCCAGAAGCAAGCTCGCCATGGACGGGTCGATTTGTGACTCGAGCAACGCATCAAACGTCGAACCCACGAGTGCGGCAACCCACGCAAGCGTCGCAGTGTCAACCGGCTCGGCCCCCTCGACCTCACGGGAGCAGCTCTCGCACAGCCCACCGCCCGCAAGCGCGGAGAACCTCGTGGCCGAGAACTCCCCGCAGGCCACGCATGAGTCCACGACCGGCCGCCAGCCCCCGTGCGAGAGCACCTTGAACACGTAGGCCGCCACCACCACGTCGAGATGGGGCTGGTCAGGGGCCTGCTCGCAGGCGAGGAGTGCCCGAGAGCAGATGGGGAAGAGAAACGGGTCCGGTGCGTCCTCGAAGCTCGTGAGCCGGGCCACCTCGCACACGACGCTCGCGGCGCTCACGCGCGCAAGGTCTCCCCTGAGGGATGCGTGCGGGCACGTGAGCTGGGCCTCCGCGACCACGTCGAGGTTTCGCCCAAGCGCGAGTAGCAGGTCGACCTCGCAGAAGAGCTGCACGCGCGCCGCGAGCTTGCCTCCGGGCTTTCTCGCGCCCTTTGCCACGGCACGGCCCTGGCAGCCGTCGGCCTCGAGCAGGGTGAGGATGAGGTCGCTCTCGCCCAGCTTGGTTCGGTCGATGACGATGGCCGAGGTATGGCGCGTGCGTCCGCGGGCCACGGCTACTCGGTCGCCTCGTAGCCCAGACGGCGGATCTCGTTCTGGTCGCGACGCCACTGGGGACGCACCTGGACGCGAAGCTCGAGGTAGACCTTCGCCCCAAGCAGGCGCTCGATGTCGGGGCGAGCGGCCATGCCGATTTTCTTGATCATGGAGCCGCCCTTGCCCACGATGATGCCCTTCTGGCCGTCACGCTCCACAAGGATCGTGGCGCTCACGCTGGCGTGGCCGTCCTTCTTCCACTCGATGTCGTTGCAGACGACCGCAACGGAGTGCGGGACCTCGTCGCGGCAGTTGAGCAGGACCTTCTCGCGAACGAACTCGCTCACGAGGTCCTCCTCGGTGGCATCGGAGTCCATGTCGTCGGGGAACCACTTGGGGCCCTCCGGGAGCTTCTCGCTCACAAGGGCGAGGAAGGCGTCGACGTTGAAGCCCTCCGTGGCGCTCGTGACGATAATGTCATCGAAGTGCGCGAGCTTGCTGGCGGCCTCCACCTGGGCCTGCATCTGGTCGGGCTTGGCGATGTCGGCCTTGGTGAGCACGAGGACCTTGGGCGCGTGGGCCTTGTCGACATGGGCGGCCACCCACTCGTCGCCCGTTCCCACCGGCTTCGTGGCGTCGACGAGCATGGCAACGACGTCGACGTCGGCGAGCTCGCCCAGGGCGGCGCGGTTGAGCTCCTTGCCCAGCGCGTCCTTGGGCTTGTGAAGGCCCGGGGTGTCAACGATGACGATCTGGCTGCTCGGCGTGTTCACGACCGCGCGCAGGCGCTTTCGCGTGGTCTGCGCCACGGGGCTCGTGATGGCGATGCGCTGGCCGCACGCGGCGTTGAGCAGCGTGGACTTGCCGGCGTTGGGGCGGCCCACGAGGGCGACGAACCCGCTTCTGAACTTGGTGTCAGGCATGTGTGTCTCCTAGAGGAACTTCTCGATGAGGGCGGAACCGATCGTGATGATGCCCGCAGCCGCGACGAACACGCACAGCACCCACACGGCGGCTGCGGCGATGTCCTTGGCGCGGCCCGCCAGGGGATGATACTCGGGCGAGACGAGGTCCACGATGGTCTCGATGGAGGTGTTGACCAGCTCTGCGCACAGCACGACGCCGCAGCACAGAAGCACGATGCCCCAGCGCACCGCGTCAAGCCCCGCGATGAGACCGGCAACGACCGCAAGCACGAACCCCGCGAGCATCACCTTGATGTTGCGTTCGCTTCTGATGGCGAACCTGAAGCCCTGAAAGGCGAAGCCGAAGCTCTTGCGAAACGAGGGGTGATTCTCCTTCGATCCCGGGATCATGCGCCCTCACCGCCTTCAGCATCATTCGCTGAGGCAGGAAGAGGCGTGTCGTCGTCGTGACGCGTCGTGGCTACGTGGACGACCTCGCGCCCGCAGGCAAGCGCGAGAAGCTCATCCTCGCGCGCCTCCATGACGCGGGCATCGCGTTCCTCGATGTGATCGTAACCAAGCAGGTGGAGCAGCGAGTGGATGGCCATGAGGCGCGTCTCGTCCGCGGGCGTGGTGCCAAAGCGGGCGCTCTGGGCGGCAAGGACGGCGGGGGCCATCGCGATGTCGCCGAGCTCGCAGGGCTCTTCCGGCCCCAGGTCGGGGTCATCGGGACGCTCGCACTCGAGCGAGATGACGTCCGTGGGCGCCTCGATGCCGCGCCACTCGCCATTGAGCGCCTGCATGGACTGCTCGCCAAGCACGCTTACGGACACGAGGCAGGTGCGCTCGACGCCCTCCTCGGAAAGCACGAGGTCGAACACGCGAGAGAGCTCGTCCTCGCTGATGGCGAGCTCGCAACCCTCCTCGCAGTACAGGTTGATCGATGCGCTCATGCGCCACTCCCCCGTCCCTGTGCCTCGGCGCGCTCGTAGGCCTCGACGATGCGGGCCACGAGCGGATGGCGCACGATGTCGGCCCTGCCCAGGTCAACGAACGCGATGTCCTCGGTTCCCTCGAGCGCGCGGCGGGCGGCCACGAGGCCAGACGGTCCGGTGAGGTCACGCTGCGAGCAGTCGCCCGTCACGACGAAGCGGCTGCGGAAGCCCAGGCGCGTGAGGAACATCTTCATCTGCTCGGGCGTGGTGTTCTGCGCCTCGTCGAGGATGACGAAGGCGTCGTTGAGCGTGCGCCCGCGCATGTATGCAAGAGGGGCGATCTCGATGATTCCCTGCTCGATGAGGGCGTTGCCCTTCTCCATGTCCGTCATGTCGAACAGGGCGTCATACAGAGGCCTCACGTAGGGGTCGAGCTTCTCCTGGAGCGTTCCGGGAAGGTATCCGAGAGACTCCCCCGCCTCGACGACGGGCCGGCACAGGACGATGCGGCCCACCTCGTGGCGCTTGAGCGCGGCTACGGCCATGGCCATGGCCAGGTAGGTCTTGCCCGTACCGGCAGGACCCAGGGCGAACGTGAGTGTGTTGTTGCGCACCGCCTCGACGTAGCGGCGCTGGCCTGCGGTCTTGGGGCGAAGCGCGCGACCAGGATAGGTGAGAAGAATCTCGTCTGGAAGCGGGGCCTCGGAGACGACCGCTCCCGAGGACTGCGCAAGCAGCAGGTCCACGTCGTTGGTGGTGGGCGCGTCCCCACGCGAGACGAGCTGAATGAGCTTGGAGAAGACGGAGACGATGCGGTTTGCCTCCGCGGGCTCCCCCGTGATGCCCACCTGGTTGCCTCGCACGGTGATGGTGGCATCTGTTGCCGCCTCGATGCGCCTGAGCAGCGAGTCTGCCGGCCCCATGAGCCTCGTGAGGTCTAGGGAGTCCGGGATGGTGAGTCGGACCTGGGCTGGTTCCATGCTCCTCCTGGGTAGGGTTTGCTCGTACAGCACATCATACGTCAGCTTCGGGCGTCAAGCATGCCGCTGGCATCAAGCCCATGGGGCACGAGCCAGGCGAGCTGCCCCGCAAGGCCGGGGTCAGTGCGGACGCGCACGCCACTACCCGTCGTGCCAAGGCAGCCCCGCTCGCATAGGACGAGTTGTCGCGTGCCCACGAGCCCGCGTGCGTGCTCGCTCGCAAGGGCGTGGGAGAGCTGACGCATGATTCGAGAGCGCTCGGCGCTCGTATGCGCGTCCACCTGCCCGTCCATCTGGGCCGCCGGAGTGCCGGGGCGCCTCGAATAGCGAAAGACGTGCATGCCGCTAAGCCCGAGCTCGCGACAGGTGGCGAGGCTCCGCTCGAACTCCTCGTCCGTCTCGCCGGGAAAGCCGACGATGACGTCGGTGGAAAGCGCAAGCCCAGGGACCGCGTCAATCGCCTGCGAGGCCATCTGGGCATACTCGCGGACCGAGTATGGGCGGCCCATGCGCCGCAACGTGGCATCGCAGCCGCTCTGCAGCGGCACATGCAGAAACGGGGCCACGCGACCGCCCGAGCCCGCCATGACCTCGAGCAACTCCGGCGTGACGCCAGCCGGCTCCACGGAGGAAAGCCTCGCCCTGCCGATACCTGTCTGGGCAAGGATCAGCGAAAGCAGCGACGCCAGCGTCACGGACCCGCAACGATATCGGCCCAGATCGATGCCCGTGAGAACGACCTCGCGTGCGCCATCGGCCTCGAGACGCCTGACGCGCTCAATGACGTCGACGGCGTCAAGCGAGCGCGCCGGGCCCCGCGCCTTCCAGACGATGCAGTACGTGCAGCGCCGGTCGCAGCCGTCCTGGATCTTGAGCCCGGGGCGCATCCGCCCCGTGGGGGTCACGGGCGCGGCACCACAGACAGCGCGAGGCGAACTGAGAGGCGAGGGCTCGGCGGCCCTGTCCGCAAGCTCGAGAACGCGCGACGCCACGCGATCCTTGTCGGGCTCCACCATGACGCACGGATCGGTCTCGAGTAGCTCGTCGGCAAACAGCGTCGCGGCACACCCGGTCGCCACGACGAGGCGAACGCCGGGACGCGAGGCCGCATGCCTCACCGCGTGACGCGCCTTGGCCTGGGCCTCGGCCGTGACGGCGCACGTGTTCACGACCACGGCCTCGGCCCCGTCCTCGTCAACGAGCTCGCAGCCATGGGACGCGAGCTCGCGCGCCATCGCGTCGAGCTCGGCCCTGTTGACTCGACAGCCCAGGTTGACGAGGGCAACGCGAGCGTGGCCCATTACTTGCCGTGCTTGGGCCTGGCAGAGGCCGCGCGCCCGTGCTTGTGCCCAAAGAGCCCCTCGATGCCACCTTCGGACTTCTCGCCCACGCGCTCGCCACGCTCGGCGGCGATGTCGCGGATCTGCTCGAGCTGCTTGGCCGAGAGGTCGGTGGGGACCACGACGTTGAGGACCACGACGAGCTTGCCGCGGGCATGGGAGCCCTGGCGGGGCATGCCATAGCCCTCGACTTCGATGTGCTGGGCGTTCTGACTGCCGGCAGGTACGCTCACGCTCACGTGCTCGTCTGCCATGATGCCCTCGACGTCGAGCGTGCAGCCGCACATGGCCTCAATCGCAGTGACGTCCTCCATGCAGTACAGGTCGTCGCCCTCGCGCTGGAAGCGCTCGCCCTCGACGACCTCGACGCGAACGATGAGGTCACCGGACCTGTCGCCACGGATGCCCGCCTCGCCAAAGCCCTCGACCTTGAGCGATTGGCCGGAGTGGACGCCAGCGGGGATGTCCACCTTGACGGTCTCGTGGTTGGGCGTGCGTCCCTGGCCGCCGCAAGTCTCGCAGGGGTGGTCGATGGAGTGGCCGGTGCCGTGGCAGACCGGGCACTCGCTCTGCGTCTGCATCTGGCCGAGGATGGTCTGCTGGACCGTCACCACGCGGCCCGTGCCATGGCAGCGCGAGCAGGTCGTGACGTGGCCTCCCTCGGCGCAGCCGCTCCCGTTGCAGTCGTCGCAGGGTGCAAGGCGGTCGTAGGCAACGGTCTTCGTGCAGCCCGCCGCGGCCTCGGCAAGCGTGACGCGCAGCGTAATGCCCATGTCGCGACCGGCCGTGCGAGCGGCGCGACCGCCTGCGGCCCCTCCGCCAAAGAACGAGGAGAAGATGTCGTCCATGCCAAAGCCGCCGAAGATGTCGGAGACGTCGACACCGCCACCGCCAAAGCCGCTGGGGCCATCGGGATCGCCATAGCGGTCATAGTTGGCGCGCTTGCGCTCGTCGGAGAGCACGGAGTAGGCCTCGTTGACCTCCTTGAACTTCTCCTCGGCATCCGGAGCCTTGTTGACGTCCGGGTGCAGCGTGCGTGCCTTCTTGAGAAAGGCGCGCTTGATGGTCCTTGCGTCGGCGTCGCGAGAGACGCCCAGCACCTCGTAATAGTCTGCCTTAGCTTCCACGCTCGTAGTTCTCGCTTCCCTCTTGAAACCAACAAACGGATGGGGCGGCGACGCGCCGCCCGAGATTGCCTAGTAGAGACGGCCCCGGTAGCCCGCCGTGCCAAAGCCGGACATGCAGGAGACCATGAGCGCCATGAACACCGCGATGGTGGCCGCGTTCATGAAGCCGTTCACGAAGTAGCGCCACGCGTTCTTCCACCAGACGGACGCATGGTGGAGCACGCCACCGCCCTTGGCGACAAGCACGAGGCCGATGACGAGCGGGATCCCCACGATGACGGAGAGCTGCGCGAGCACGTTGAGAAGCACGCCCAGCACCAAGAACGGCATGGCGAAGCCGATCATCTGGAAGCCCTGCGCGGCCTGGGGCTGCAGGCGCTCGCTTGGCACGCCCACGCGGCACACGAAGTCTCCCGTGGAGGAGCCGTTCGTGCCGGCGTTGCCCATGCCGGGTACGCGCACGGTGTCACCGTCATGGCTCCCGGCGGGAATGTCCACGACGACTTCGCTCGCCGAAAGCACGCGACCCGTGCCTCCGCAGGCGTCGCACGGGTCGACCACGACACGGCCCGACCCCTCGCACTCGGGGCAGACCATGTTCATGACGCCCAGACCCAGAAGGCTCGCGAGGTCAACCGAGATGTGGCCGGTGCCACCGCATGTGGGGCAGGTCCTCGCGTGGTCCGCGTGAACCGAACCCGCGCCGTGGCAGACGTCGCAGGCGACGTAGCGCTGGTAGGTGACGCCACGGCGCACGCCCTCCTTGGCCTGCTTGTCGTCGATGTCAAGCTGGTAGACGACGTCCCCGCCCGCCTTGGGGTTGTAGGCGCGGCTGCGACGCGAGCCCGCCTGGGGACCGGCGCCCGCCGCACCGAACGGCCAGCCCCAAAAGCCACCCATGCCGGCGAACGGGTCGCCCTGCGGCTGGCTCGGCGAGCCGTACGAGGCGCCCGCGAAGGGGTTGCCGGACTGCATCGCGTCATAGCGACGGCGCTTGTCGGGGTCTGAGAGCACGGCGTAGGCCTCGGAGATCTCCTTGAACTTCTCCTCGGCGCCCGGCTCCTTGTTGATGTCGGGGTGATACTTGCGCGCGAGCTTCTGGAACGCCTTGCGAATCGTCGCGTCGTCCGCGTCATGCTCGACGCCAAGGATGGCGTAGTAGTCCTTGTCGTTCATGGATGCCATGCTCGGATGGGCTCCCGTCTCGTGTCGATGGGCCTCGAGGGGTCCTCGGAGGCGCACGTATGCTCGACATTCTACCCAAACACACGCAGGGCCCACATGCCGGCCGGCACATATCTGATACGCTTTCTTCGTATGTGCCTGCGCGCCCGAGCGCGGCGCAACCCCTCACGCATCAGCCACCGCTACCAGGAGGTATCCAGATGGCAGAGTTCATCTACCAGATGTTCGAGGCCCGCAAGAGCCACGGCGACAAGGTCATCCTCGACGACGTGACCCTGAGCTTCTTCCCCGGCGCCAAGATCGGCGTCGTGGGTCCCAACGGCATGGGCAAGTCCACGCTGCTCAAGATCATGGCCGGCAAGGAGGAGGTCACGAACGGCGACGCCCGCCTCACGCCTGGCTACACCGTGGGCCTGCTCGAGCAGGAGCCGCCGCTTGACGACGACAAGACCGTCATCGAGAACGTCCGCATGGCGTTCGGCGACCTCGTGGCAAAAATCGACCGCTTCAACGAGATCGGCAACGAGATGGCCGACCCCGACGCGGACTTCGACGCCCTCATGGCAGAGATGGGCAAGCTCCAGGACGAGATCGACGCCGCAAACGGCTGGGACCTCGACTCGCAGCTCACGCAGGCCATGGACGCCCTGCAATGCCCCGACCCCGACGAGCGCGTCGACCACCTCTCCGGTGGCGAGCGCCGCCGCGTGGCCCTGTGCCGCCTGCTGCTCGAAGCGCCGGACCTGCTGCTGCTCGACGAGCCCACGAACCACCTCGACGCCGAGAGCGTGCTGTGGCTCGAGCAGTTCCTGCACAACTACCCCGGCGCGGTGCTCGCCGTGACGCACGACCGCTACTTCCTCGACAACGTCGCCGAGTGGATCTGCGAGGTCGACCGTGGCCACCTCTACCCCTACAAGGGCAACTACTCCACCTACCTGGAGACCAAGGCGGCGCGCCTGGAGGCCCAGGGCCAGAAGGAGGCCAAGCTAGCCACGCGTCTCAAGAACGAGCTCGAGTGGGTGCGCAGCAGTCCCAAGGCTCGCCAGGCCAAGAACAAGGCGCGCCTGGAGCGCTACGAGCAGATGGAGGCCGAGGCGCAAGCCGGCCGCAGCGTGAGCGTCACCGACATCCGCATCCCCATGGGTCCGCGCCTGGGCACGAAGGTGCTCGTGGCAGACCACCTCACCAAGAGCTTCGGCGACCGCGTGCTCATCGACGACCTGTCCTTCGAGCTGCCGCGAAACGGCATCGTGGGCGTCATCGGCCCCAACGGCGTGGGCAAGTCGACGCTGTTCAAGATGATCGTGGGCGCCGCCGTCGAGGCGGGCGACACGGCCCTTGCCGCCTCGAAGACCGAGCAGCCCACGAGTGGCTCGATCACGCTCGGCGAGACGGTGAAGCTCTCCTACGTGGACCAGATGCGCTCCGGCATCGATGCCGACAAGAGCGTCTGGGAGGTGGTCTCGGACGGAAACGACTTCATCGTCGTGGGCAAGGACGAGATCAACTCCCGCGCCTACGTCTCGGCGTTCGGCTTCAAGGGAACCGACCAGCAGAAGCCCGCGGGCGTTCTGTCCGGCGGCGAACGCAACCGCCTGAACCTTGCGCTCACGCTCAAGCAGGGCGGAAACCTGCTGCTTCTCGACGAGCCCACGAACGACCTGGACACCGAGACGCTCGAGAGCCTCGAGGAGGCGCTGCTCGCCTTCCCCGGCTGCTCGGTCATCACCTCGCACGACCGCTGGTTCCTCGACCGCGTGGCGACCCACATCCTAGCCTGGGAGGGAACGGACGAGGAGCCGGGACGCTGGCACTGGTTCGAGGGCAACTTCGACGACTACCAGCGCGACCGCGTCCGCCGTCTGGGCGAGGAGGCCGCCAAGCCCCACCGCATCCACCGCAAGCTCACGAGGGACTAGGCAACAGCAGCGACGAAGGGGGAGGCGCGTTTTGGGTTTCAAGGGACAGACCAAAGAGACCGGGGGCCATACGGGAAGAGAGCTCAACTGGTTTCTCACGCTTGGAATAGCGCTCGTCACGCTCATCTGCGCGGCACTCGCCGCGACGTCTCTGGTCCTCACCGCCTCCCCATCGCTTGCTCCCCTGAGCGAGCATGTGACCATATGGCACCTCTTTGCGCCAGGCAGGACCCTCATGACCTGCCTGGCGCTTCTTGCCGGCGTTGCCTATGCCGCGCTTGCGGTTCTCATCGCGCGTAGGTCCTCCTCGATACCCGAGCGCGGCTTTGTGGCGGCGCTCGGCGCGGCGGCGATGGCGTTCTGCGTTGTTTGGATTGCGATGAACGCCACCGAGCACAACGGCTTCTCTGACTCCGCGCAAATCCTCGCCTACGCAAGGCAGGTCGCCCGCGGGGACACAAGCTCGTTTCTCCCCCACAGCGATTCCTTTGCCGGGAAGCTCCCGGGAGACATGTACCTGTCGAACTACCCCTTCCAAAGCGGAATACTTCTGCTCATGGAGGGGTTCTGTCGCCTGTTTGGAACCTGGGACGTCCAGGCGTTCCAACTGGCTTGCGCCCTATGCTGCGTGGGAACGTCGCTCGTCCTTGTGGACACGGCAAGGGCTTGCGGCCGTCCGAAGGCCGAGAGGCTCCTCGTGGCCTTCCTCTCGCTGACGCTGTTCGCCCCGCTTGTGTTCGTGGTGTTTCCCTATGGCAACACGATTGGCCTGTTCTTTGCCCTGCTCGCCATGGACCTGTGGCTGAGGTCACGCGAGCAAACGGGGGCCCGGCGCCACTTGTACGTCCTGACGGGGTTTCTCGCGTTTGCGTTTGGCCTAGCCGTAAAGTCGACCTACGTCGTCGTCGCCATAGGAATCTTGCTCGTGCTGCTCATAGACTGCCTCAGGAAGCGGGACGCCTGGGCTACCGCCGCGTTTGTCGTGCTCCTCGTCGTGGCGTCACAGGCGTCAGGCATCATTCCGCAGAGAATCATGGAGGCGCGCCTGGGCTACGAGCTTCCGGCCAACCAGCCCAAGACGGCCTGGATCGCCATGGGTCTTTCGGATGACAGCGTGCTCGGCGCCGACATGCCAGGCTGGTGGAGCACCTCTGCCCTGGACAGCCAGGTTGCAAGCGAAGGTGACGTCGAGGCCATGGAGCGCAACGCCGAGGACTCGATCACCACGTCGCTTGCCACGTTTGGAGGCGACCCCGGCTATGCGGCCTGGTTCTTTGGCAAGAAGCTCGCAACCGAGTGGCTCGACCCAACGTTCCAGTCCCTCTACATCGCGGGATGTGGAACCATGCGCCCCGAGGCCCAGGCGCGCACGAACGCCAGCGACGGCAGGTTCGACCCGGCAGACGCGAGCCTGCCCCAGGGAATCCTAGGGCGCGCCCTCGAGTGCGTCATGGACGGACAGCAGAGCGTCGTCTACTTCGGCGCCACGGCAGGTGGCCTCGCACTTCTCGGAGAGGTAAGAAGAAGGAGGGCGAACACGCTCGAGCTCGCCCTCCCCTGCGCCTTCTTCATGGGGTTTGTCGTCTACACGCTCTGGGAGGCCAAGGGCATGTACGCCCTGCCCTTCTTCCTGTGCCTTCTGCCCCTTGCGGCAAGGGGCATTGCGCTCATGGCGCAAAGGCATGCAGCGGATAAGGCCTAGTGGTCTCCCTGACCCCAGCTCACTCCCGTGTAGCTCCAATTCGAGAAGTCGAGAGCATCGCCGTCGACGACATACTGGTCCATCGTCGTCTCGTGCACGCCGTCGTAGCGCTCCATGACAAAGTAGCGGAGACGCTGCGCCGAGTCGGAGACGTCGAAGTACGAGGTACCATCGCCAAATGACGCGGCGTCCGCCTCGTCGCCCATCGCCTTGAGCACCGTCGGCTGGAAGTCGGCGTGGCTGACGGGCGCCTCGGACACCTGGTATTCGCCCCTGGCGCCGGCGGGCTTCACGAGACAGACCGGCGAGATGGGGTGGTTGAGGTCGTCGAGGTACTGCTCGACGATCCTGAACACGCCGCGCGTCTGCTGCTCCATCGTGGAGCCACCCTCGGGAACGTCCATGTTCTCGTCGTAGACGAACGGCACGTGGGAGCCGTTGAGGTGGATGACCTTGAGCGCGCCCGCCTTGTCCTGCTCGTCGCTCACGGAAAGGCCGCGGCTCTTGAGCTCGCCGTAGTAGGCGCCGTCATCAATGACGTAGGGAGTGTCGTAGTCGGAAGTCTCGCCAGACCCAATTCCAAGAACAGCCTGGTTCATGTCGTCCGTGTAGTACAAGAAGGCGGGCTTGACCGCCCAGGGGGCATTGCGATAGAGGGAGACCTTCGAGAGGATCCCAATGGTGGCCCACACGTCCACGCCCTTGTCGGCCGCCGGATGGATGTTGTCCGTCATGTCGCCGTAGAGCGACTTGCCCGTATAGAGGCAGTCGGCATAGAGGGAGACCGAGTAGTTGGCGTCATTGGCGACGTCTGAGATGAAGCTGCCCTTCTCCCAGCGTCCGTCGACGTAGGAGGCATAGTCGTCTCCGGCGTTGAGCATCTGGCCCGTCATGAGGAAGGGAACGCCGTAGGCGGTGGGGATCATCGAGCCCACGGTTTTGCGGAAGTACGTGAACCCCGTGAAGCTGTCGAGCGTGTCGGGATAGTCGGCGAGCACCGTGTCGAACTCCTGCGTGTCAACGGTGTCGACGATAAACACGATGACGTTGCTCTTGTCGGAAACCTCGAACAGTCCCTGCTTGGAGACCATGTACTCAGCCGGCTGCGTGATGGCGCGCTTGACGTAACGCGCCACGCCCACTCCCTGGACGAGCATGAGGACGACGGCCAGGGAGCAGAGCCCCAGGCGACCCAGCGACGGCACCTTGACGACAAAGACGATGGCGGTAGCGACAAGAGCGGCCCAGACAACGAGGCTCACCGCAGTGGAGCCAGCGAAGCTTCCCCCAGTCCACCGCCTTGCCATCCGCCGTGGGAAGGCCGCCATTCATGAACAGCGCCTGAGCGAGGCTCGCGACGCCAAGCGCGAACACGACGGCCACCGCCACGTCAAAGGCGCGGCCCCTGAGCGCAGAAAGCAGCAGTGCCACGGGGCGGTTCCCGCGAGAAAGGCAAACGCGAGCATGACGATCCATGCGTCATGCAGGTTGAACAGCAGGCTGTCGCCGTTGGCGCCAACTATCTCATAGGGCGCCGCCACGAAGTTCGTGAACATGAGCAGGGCCATGGCCACGAGCGCAATGCCAAAGCGCTTGGACCACGTGAGCGGCGCGCCGTCATAGGCACCGCCCTTGGGGGCCATAAGCGTCGTGGGCTTGGACGTGGGGAGGTCGGGGCTCGCGTCAACGACGCGAGACACCTGCGTCTCGACCGTCTTGCCGGCGTTCTCGTCCACCTTGAGGACGCGGAGCACGACGCGGCTCAGGCGCCTCCAGGCCACACCGATGACGGCCGAGAGCGAGAGCGCCACGGCAACGCCGGCGAGCGCCTGGATGGTGTAGGTCATGACGCTCGGGTCCACGTAGGCGAGCGCCGGGCGCGAGAGTCCGGCCCACAGGCAGGCGGCCATGGCGAGCAGCGCGACGGAATCGAGCACCGCAAGCGCCGTCGCGGCCGCTGCCTTCCGGACACAGGGGGAGGTGTTGCCCACGCTACTCCCCTCCCTTGCCAAGCCTCGGGAGCATGACGTCGTCGGCGAGCAGCTGCCTTCGGTCCTCGCGGGCCGCGAGCTCGGCGGCCTCGTCGCCCTCGCGGACGGCCTGGGCCTCGAGCATGAGGTCGAAAAGATAGCGACCGTCGCGCTCGGCGCCATGGCCGGGGTGGTAGATCATCTCGTCGCGCACGGCCTCGAGGCGGTCGCGCCACGAGGCGCCGTCGTCGACCATCTCCTGCACGACGTCGGCGAGCCTGCCCTCCAGCTCCTCGGGCGCCAGGCTCACGCCCACGCGGTTCCTGAGCGAAATGTCGGTGGGCTCGATGCCGAGGTCACGCCACTCGGGATTCGTCTCCTTCATCGGCGTGTCGACGAACACGCAGGGCTTGAAGGCCACGAGGGCGAGCTCGCAGAACACGCTCGACCAGTCGGTGACGAGCACGTCGGCGTCCAGGATGGAGTCGGAGCTGGAGAAGTCCTGCTCGAAGTAGAGGTCCTCAGCCGGAACGTCGGCGAAGCGCGCCTGCAGGGCCTCCCAGCGGGGGCGGTAGCGCTTGGTGTACTCGGGGTGCGGGCGCACGACGACCCTCCAGCCGCGGCCCAGCAGCGGGCGGATCGCCTCGTCGGCGCACAGGTCCAGGATGTTGTCCTCCTGCCACGACGGGGCGATGAGCACGGTGGGGCGTGCGTTGGTGGCGTGGCCGCGGGCCAGGTAGTCGGCGCGCTCGGTGTCGATGAGGTCGTAGCCGCACGCGGCGAGCTCGCGCGGGGCCAGCCCCGCCTGCGCCTCGCGGGCGCGGGCCTCCGCCACCTGGTGCGGACCCACGCACATGAGCGCGTCGTAGTGGTCGAAGGCGGCGGCGTGGCTCACGAGGTGCAGCGACGTGGGGTGATGGAACGCGTAGACGTAGCGCGTGTTCCTGCGCACGTAGGAGCGCTTGACGTAGAAGTTGTCCAGGTCATCGAGCGTCATGACCACGACGTCGGCGTCCATCTTCATCATGAGGGTGATGAGGCGTTTGTCGCCCACGTAGTAGGGAAGCACGCGCGGGTGGGACTCGGCGTAGGCGAAGACCTGGTCGTCGGGGTCGCCGGTGACGTAATGCACGCACGCGTCGGAGTTGGCCAGCAGCCACTCGACGGCGCCGCGGAAGTACTTCCAGAAGCCGCTGCGCTCCGAGTAGAACACGACGTGCTTGCCCACGACGGAAAAGAAGCGCTTGTAGTCGGCCCTCTCCCTCCTGGCGAGCGGGTCGGGCCTCCACCAGGGGCCCTTGCGCACCGACAGCGCGTTGAGCTCGGCGAGCTCGGCCTTGGAGGCCTCCAGCTCGGCGTAATCGACGTACTTGGCCGGGCGGATGCACAGGTTGCACAGCGCCTGTACCGCGATCGACAGCAGGTTGGAGCACACCCAGTAGAACGCCATACCGGCCGACACGTAGATGCCCAGGAAGAAGGACAGCGCGATGGACAGGCCGTTGGTGGAGTTCTTCTCGGCGCGGGACTGCTCGCGCTGCAGCGGGTTGATGTGGTTGGAGGCCACGCCCATCACCACGGCCGACAGCGTGGCGAGCACGGGCATGATCCACGAGGCGCCGCCGTCCTCCATGGGGACGAGCCCCAGGAACTCGGTGCCCGCCGCGCCCGAGTCGGCGATGGCGTGGATGACGTCGACCAGGCCGAACAGGATGACGACCTGCACGGCCAGCGGGATGAGCGAGAGCAGCGGGTGGTAGTGGTACTCCTTGTTGAGCTGGCTCTGGCGCTCGCCGATCTGCTCCTGGTCGCCGAAGTACTTGGCCTTGACGCGGTTGAGCGCCGGCATCATGCGCACCATGACGATGGAGTTCCACTGGCACCACAGAGACAGCGGCATGAGGACGAGCTTGGCTATGAGGGTGAACAGCAGGATGGTGGCCCACCAGTTGTGGGTGAGCTCGTAGCACGGCTGCATGATGGCCATGAAGATGTCAGTGATCCAGGAGAACACGGGGCGGCTCCGATGCGTCGTAGTTCACCGCGGCGCCCTTGAACCAGGGACCCGCGAACAAAACCTCTTCACTTTAAGCTAACAAACAGTTTGGAAGGCCAAGACCGGCCTATTCATCCGATGAAAGGTCCCAAAGGGCGCCATAGAGCTCGTTCCCCAGCAGCCAGCCGTCGTGCGTGGGCACGAGCGCGCTACCTTCAGACGCTGCAAGCAGGCCCCTCGAGACGAGTTCGGACAGGCAGGCGTCGACGCGCGAGCCGTCCAGCACCTCTCGTGCGCGGGCCACAAGCGACGGGGCAAGCCCGTCCGTCATGCGCGCCGCAAGCATGAGGTCCTCGGCCACGGCCTCGCGAGCGCTCAGCTGCTCGACGTCGAAGCTGAGCTCGGACAGGCTCCTCGCGCGAATGATGCCGTCTGTGTCAGTGAGCGTCGAGAGCCTGAACCTCACGGCCTCCTCATAAGGCGAGGGAAGGCTGGCGACACGCTGCCTCAGCGTCTCGTAGGACGCGCGTCCCAGCATGCTTGCCGCGGACGTGCCCAGGCCAAGGTACTCGACGCCCGTCCAGTAGGCGATGTTGTGGGCGCAGCGCCTCTGTGGCTTGGCATAGCTTGCGACCTCATAGCGAGTAAAGCCGGCCTGTCCGAGCACGTCAAGCGCGGCTTCCATGTCGGAGGCCTCGGTGACGTCCGAGGGCCAGGGAAGGCGCCCATCCTCGCACAGGCGCTCCATGGGGGTGCCCGGCTCGATCATGAGCGGATAGCAGCTCACATGCCCCACACCAAGCCCCACGGCCGTCTCGAGCGAGCACCGCCAGCTCGCAGGCGTTTGGTATGGGATGCCGCACATGAGGTCGACCGAGACGTCCAGTCCACTTGCCACGGCCGCCGCCACGCGCCTACGGGCAAGCCCCGCGTCGTGGATGCGCCCAAGACCAGCGAGCTCGCGGTCATCGAAGCTCTGCACGCCGATGGAGACGCGCGTGGCCCCATGCTCGCGCGCGCGAATCAGAATGTCGTCCGAAAGTGACTCGGGGTTCGCCTCGAAGGTGAGCTCGGCGATGCCGGGCCCGCATGCGTCGAGAAGCAGGGCCAGGGAGGCGGACCCCAGCATCGTCGGGGTTCCGCCGCCGACGTATGCCGTGGCAAGGTCGCCGAGCACGCCATGCTCGCGAGCCTCTGAGGCCAGGTTGGAGAGGGAGCGAGCGTACTCCCCCATGCGCTCGTCTCCGTGGCGCGTGGCCGCCGTTGAGAAGTCACAATAGCGGCAGCGCCTGGCGCAGAAGGGAACATGCAGGTAGAGGGCGCGAATGCCAGGCATCACAGCGACGCCTCGAGCTCGTCTGCCAGGGCGAGGTAGTCGTCAAGCGCGGCGCAGTGCATGGCTCGCTCACGCCACGCGGCAGCCTCGGGAACGCCGCGCAGGTACCAGCCGGCAAGGCTGCGGGCACGTGCGATGTGGGCGCCCGTGGCACCCAGCAGACGTACGTGCAGGCGAAACGCGTTGAGCCGCATGGAAGGCGTCACCTCGGCCGGCTCCAGCCCGGCCATGACGCGCTTCGCGTTCGAGAAGACCCAGGGGTCGCCATAGCTGCCGCGCGCCACGAAGCAGGCGGCAGCGTCCGTCTCGCGCAGAAGCGAGGCCGCACGACGAGCGTCCAGGGCATCTCCCGATGCGATGACCGGCACGTCCACGGCCTCAACGATCTGGGCGATGGCCGCCGCGCTCGACTGGCCCCGGTACATCTGCGACGCAACGCGCCCATGGACGGCGATGGCCTGGGCACCGGCAGCCTCCATGGCTCGTGCGAACTCAACGCCCACGAGGTGGTCGGGCACCCGACCAAGCCTGATCTTCACGGTGACGGGCACGCTAAGCTCCTCGCGCAGCGCGCCCACGATGCGGGTCGCGAGCTCGGGATCGTCGAGAAGGGCAGAGCCCGCGCCGCCTCGCGTGACCTTGGGCACGGGACAAGCCATGTTCACGTCAACGAGGGCAAGCCTGTCGCCAACGTGCTCTCCGAGCCGGCAGGCCGCCTCGCGGAAGTGCTCCGGGTCGGCACCGAACAGCTGGACGGCAAGGTCGGGCTCGGCCACGTTGGGCTCGACGAGCGACCAAGTCTTCTCGCTGCCATAGTGGATGCCGGTCACGCTCACCATCTCAGTGTAGGCAAGGGCCGCGCCGCCCGCGCGAGCCATCATGCGATAGGCCGCATCGGTGACGCTTGCCATGGGCGCCATGAGGAAGGGCGAGGTGCAGAGGCGCTCGCGAAGCGTCCCCGCAGGGCAGAAGGGCTCGGGCGGCCAGACAAGGCCTGCCAAGGCCGCCCCCGCCGCAATCACGCGGGAGGCCTCGTCGCTGCGGGCAAGGCGCGCCTGGTTTGCCACGATCTGGGAGGTGCGGGCCACTTACTCGTCCACCTTGAGAATCGCCATGAAGGCCTCCTGCGGCACGTCGACCGAGCCGATGGCCTTCATGCGCTTCTTGCCCTCCTTCTGCTTCTCGAGCAGCTTGCGCTTGCGCGAGATGTCGCCGCCATAGCACTTGGCGAGCACATCCTTGCGCATGGCCTTGACCGTAGAGCGGGCGATGATCTTGTTGCCGATGGCGCCCTGGATGGGCACCTCGAACTGCTGCCTGGGAATGATCTCCTTGAGCTTGTCGCACAGGCCACGCGCGAGCTGGTAGGCCTTATCCTTGTGGACGATGAACGACAGGGCGTCCACCTCGTCGCCGGACAGCAGGATGTCAAGCTTCACGAGCTCGCTCACGCGGTACTCGGAGAACTCGTAGTCAAGCGAGGCGTAGCCCTTCGTGCGACTCTTGAGCTGGTCGAAGAAGTCGAGGATGAGCTCGGCGAGCGGCATGTCGAAGTGCAGCTCCACGGACTTCTGCGTGAGGTGGATCATGTCCGTGGTGACGCCGCGGTGCTCGATGGCAAGCTGCATGACGGCGCCCGTGAACTCGGGCGGGCAGATGATCTTGGCCTTAAGGTAGGGCTCCTCGATGTGGTCGATGCACGTGACGTCGGGCAGGTCCTGCGGACTGCGCACGCAGACCATCTCACCGTCCGTCTTGAAGACGTGGTAGTCGACCGAGGGGCTCGTCGCGATGAGGTCGAGGTTGAACTCGCGCTCGAGGCGCTCCTTGACGACCTCCATGTGCAGAAGGCCCAGAAAGCCCACGCGGAAGCCAAAGCCAAGGGCCACGGACGTCTCGGGAGACCATGTGAGCGACGGATCGTTGACGTGGAGCTTCTCGAGCGCGTCGCGGAGGTTCTCGTACTCCTTGGTGTCAACCGGGAACAGGCCCGTGTAGACCATGGGCTTGGCCTCGCGATAGCCCGGCAGCGGCGCTGCGCAGGGGCGCTCGGCATAGGTGAGCGTGTCACCCACGCGCACAGACTCGGGGTCCTTGAGGCCCGTGACGACGAAGCCCACCTCGCCCACGCCGAGCTCGTCCACGAGCACCTCGGCGGGACGCTTGACGCCAACGCCATCGACGAGGAAGCGCTCGCCGCCCTGCATCATGAGCAGGTCGTCGCCCTTGGAGATGTGGCCGTCGAACACGCGCACCGTCGCCACGACGCCTCGGTACTCATCGAAGTACGAGTCGAGGATGAGCGCCTGGAGCGGCGCGTCGTAGTCGCCCATGGGAGGAGAGATGAGGAACACGATGGACTCGAGAAGGTCATGAATGCCCTCGCCGGTCTTTCCCGAGACGCACACGGCGTCGTCGGCCGGAATCGCGAGGTCCTCCTCGATCTCCTCCTTCACCTCGTCGGGATGGGCGCTCGGAAGGTCAATCTTGTTGATGGCCGGCACGATGTCGAGGTTGGCGTTCATGGCCAGGCTCGCGTTGGAGACCGTCTGGGCCTCGACGCCCTGCGTGGAGTCGACGACGAGCACCGCGCCCTCGCAGGCCGCGAGCGAGCGCGAGACCTCGTAGGTAAAGTCGACGTGGCCCGGCGTGTCGATAAGGTTGAACTGGTAGGTCTTCCCGTCGTCGGCGTCGTACATCACGCGTACGGCGTTGCTCTTGATGGTGATGCCACGCTCGCGCTCGATGTCCATGGTGTCGAGCAGCTGCGACTCCATGTCCCTCTCGTCCACGGTACGCGTGAGCTCGAGGATGCGGTCAGAGATGGTGGACTTGCCATGGTCGATGTGCGCGACGATGGAGAAGTTCCTGATGTGTGAGGTATCATGTGTATTCATGAGCTCGATTCTAGCGTATTTCTTTGGCGCACCTGCGAGTTCTTTGCATTTCACATGCGCGGAGGCCTTGCGTCTGCTATACTCACAAACTTGATTGCCGTGTCAGACGTTGGAAGCCCCACTCCCAACGCCAACAGAGGCCTCAAAGAAGAGAAATCGAAAGGATCTGCACGTGGCTAACATCAAGTCGCAGAAGAAGCGCATCATCACCGCCGAGAAGGCTCGCATGCGCAACAAGGCCGTCCGTTCCGAGCTGAAGACCGCTGTCAAGCGTGTCCGTGCCGCCGTCGAGGCCAACGACGCCGAGCTCGCTCAGGCCGAGGCCAACAAGGCCGGCAAGCTGCTCGACAAGGCCGCTTCCAAGGGCGTCATCCACAAGAACCAGGCTGCCCAGCGCAAGAGCGGCGTTCAGAAGCTCGTGAACACCATCAAGTAGCTTCTCGCAACAGCGAATCCAAGGAGCCCCGTCGGCGTGCTGGCCGGCGGGGCTCCTTCCTTGTGGAGAGGATGCGAGTCCCAACATGAGCTGGGCGAGGCTTAGCGGACGCCTCGGGAAGGCCCTGCGGCGCAAGGAGACGCCATGGCGAGGACGAAGCACGTGAAGGCGGTCTCGGAGTCCGCGCTTCCCTTGAGCGCGCGCTCGCACTCGGCCGCCTGGCCGAGAAGGGCGACGAGCTCGTCCATGCCAAACGCACGAGCCCAGCGCACGTGGTTCTTCACCTGCCAGGACTGCCTGCCCAGCTCATGGGCCAGGCCGCTCGCGGCACCGCGCGCGTCAAGGGACTTGGTGCAGATGAGCTCGCGAAGCCTTCCCACGAGCACGGAGTGGAGAAACACGAGCGACGGGGCCTTCATGAGTCCCAGCAGCTCCATGGCACGAGGCGCGTTCCTCTCGCACACGGCGTCCGCGAACGCCCAGGGGCTCACCTCGGCCACCTGAGCCACGTTGGCCTCGACGTCTGCCAGCGTGATGCGGCCGGAGGCCCCCACGAGCTCGACGAGCGTGGAGATCTGGTTGTCGAGGGCAACCGTTGACTCGCCCACGCGCTCCACGAGCTCCTGGGCTGCGGAGGCGTCCATGGAAAGGCCGTGCTTGCCGGCGAGCTTCACCACATAGGGCGGAAGCTCCCAGCGCTTAAGCGGGGCGCAGTCGACGACAGAATGGGGCCCCACCTTGGCCACGGCCTTGTACAGCCTCGTGTTCTTTGCGAGCTTCTCGGCCAAAAGGCACAGGACGCACTGCGGGTTGGGGTCCTTAAGGTAGGCCACCACGGCCTCCGAGACAGGCTTCGCCAGCCCCTCGGCGCCGTCAATGATCACCAGGCGGAAGTCGACGCCAAAGGGCAGGGTCTGAACGGAGGATATGAGCTGGTCGGGCTCCTCGATGGCATGTGCGTCAAGCTCGTCGAGATTGAAGTCCGCAAGGTCTTGGGGCACGCGAGAGCGCAGGCGGCGCACGGCCGCATCGCGCTTGAGCTCATCGGCACCAACGATGAGATATGCGGGCAGAAGTTCGGCCATTCGTCCTCCAAGGTAGTTTGCCCTCAGATTGTACCCCTCGCCTCCCCTACCTCTCGAGAGCGACGCCAACGCCTAAGGCGCCGGGCGTCACTGTGACGTCTCCATGGTCCTTCGTGCAGAGAAACCATGAGCCGCTATTCTCAAGGACCTCCACGCACTCGGGTGTGGGGTGCCCGTAGGAGTTTCCCTCGCCAGCGCTCGCCACGGCAACCTCGGCGCTCAGGGAGGCCGCCTCCCCTTCCGTGATCGAGACGCGCGAACCATGGTGTCCCACCTTGAGAACGTCGATGTCGCCAACCTCGTCCAAAATCTGGGCAAGCACGTCTGATTCGGCATCGCCCGTGAGCAGCATCTTGAGGGCGCCCTCCCCCTCGCCATACGTCAGGAGAAGGCAAACCGAGTCCTCGTTCTCAGAGCCCGACGTGACATCCTTGGGCCACAGGCATGCAAGCGTGAATCCACCGAGGCGAAGCTCATCGCCCGCACGTAGCTCGCTCGCCCCGCTTCCTACGAGCAGCCTCGCCTCTTCCTCAAGGTCTCCATCAAACTCCTCGCTCACTCCGTCCCCAACGTAGAGTGATCCGGTGGGCACAAGCCCGGCGAGGTCGCCCACGCCACCCACGTGGTCGTCATGCAGGTGCGTCAACACGACCCCGTCCAACCACAGCGTGTGCTGGCGAGCGAGCGCCTCGGCGATGGCACCCGAGGGCCCCGTGTCAACAAGCAGGGCATGTGGGCCATCCCGCACGAGGATGGCGTCTCCCTGGCCCACGTCGAGCACGGTGACGCTTGGAGGTACAAGGATGTAAAGCCTAAGGAACGCCCCAACGAGGAGCACGGCCAACGCCGTGGCTCCCCGTCTGAGGACGCGGGGAGACGGCCTGGGCCACCAGACAAGCAGAAACGCTCCCACGCCGAGAGAGATAAGCGGAAGCCACGGCGGGGCAGCGACGGGGATACTCGCGAACGGAATGGACGCCAGCAGTCGTGCGAGCCCGACGACACCAGAGGAAAGCGCCGCCGCAGCGGCCATGGACACATCGCCGATGAACGGAACGAACGCGAGCAGGCAGGCCAGAAGGCCCACGAGCACAAGCGGCGAGAGGAGTGGGCCCACGATGACGCTTGCGAGCGGAGCCACGAGCGACAGCCTCCCAAAGGTGGTGACGACGAGCGCCCACGTCGCCATCTGGCACGTGAGTGAGGCCGCGAGAGACGCGCGAACATATCTCCGGATCTTCGAGGCGGACGGCCGAAGCGATCGCGGCACCAGTCGCATGTCTCGATAGCTGCGGGGCGGTGCCAGGACATCAAGCACCGATCCGACGTAACGCGAGAGCAGGGATAGCGCGGCGACCGAGAGTGCAGACAGTTGAAACCCGAGGTCAGTGGCACAAAACGGATCGAACAGGCACATGACGATGCCTGCGAGCGCAAGGCCGGAGGGTGCATGCCCCCGGCGGCCCGTTCCCCTCCCCAACGTAGTGGCAACGAGCATGGCCCACGAACGCAAGGCAGACATCGGACAGCCGCAAGCCATCACGAACAACCCAGAGAGCAGAAGGGAGCACCCAGATCGAACTCCCCTCGATACGCCGATCACGAGAAGAATTCCGTCAACGAGGGCCGCAACGACAGCGAGATGAGCGCCGGAGACGGCAACGAGATGAGAGAGCCCGGCAGAGGAGAACACGTCGCTCACGCCGCTCGCCTTAAGCTGCCGCCTATCTCCCGCAACGACACCTGCGAGCAGCGCTTGGCCATCCCCACTCTCGGGAACGATGGTTGAGACCATCTGCTCCCTAAAAGAGGCAAGCACACCCACCACGCCACTCGCTGGTTCTCGATCGACGATGCGAACCGCCTTCACCCTTCCGGCGATTCCCTGCGACCGACTCGACACACCCCACTCGTCATCTCCGTTGGCCGCAAAGCGCCCGATGACACGAAGGGTCTCTCCCCGTGCCACGGATTCTGGAGATGTGAGCCACACGCGAGCCTCCCCGCCCTGCGGGAGAAGCACGCGCGCACGGACGGTCCAGGATCCCTCGCTCTCGCTTGCGTCGCCCTCAACGACGATCGAGCACTGGGAGACGGGCGTCGAGGCCAGTTCGGACACCGCCGCATCAAGCCGAGCCAGCGCCACGCTTGACCATATGCCGGCCACAAAGAGGCCCGCTGCCAGGGCGATTACGACGTGCGAGGCGTGAACATATCCCAATCGCAAGAGCACGAGACCAATGAGGAAACAGACAAGCGCCGCGCACGCAGCCACAGCAATGTCAGCAACCCCGCGCAAGACGAGAACGTCGCACACGACGAGTCCGACCATGCCCACAAACATGGGAGGGACATAGGGACGGTTCGGAAACGCCCCCTCCTCACAAGCTTTCCCCATACGATCCATGCGGCTCACACGCAGACATGGTCGCGAAGCTTGGCGAACTTCTTCTCCCCAATGCCGTTCACGCGCATGAGGTCCTCGGGAGAGGAGAAGGGGCCGTTTGCATCCCTGTCCTCGACGATGGCCGCAGCCGTTGACGGGCCCACTCCAGGCAGGCTGTCCAGCTCCTCTACCGTTGCGGAATTGATGTTTACGAGCGATGAGCCCGCGTCCGAGGAGCCAGCCGTGGCCGAACCAGCGGCGTCCCCAGCCTCCGCAGGTGCCACTTCCCCCTGCAGGGGAACATGCACCTTCTGTCCGTCCCCGAGCGGCGCGGCAAGGTTCATCGACGTCGTGTCCGCCCCCTCGACAAGCCCGCCGGCGGCATCGACCGCATCGCCCACGCGCGGGATTTCAGACCGCAGCTCATAGACACCGGGGTTGACCACGGCGCCGTCGACGTGGACCACGACCACCACCAACCGATCGGTCGTCGCCGCCACGATCGCCGTCTGTGGGCGCTCAGTCTCGGCCTGTCGCTCGACCGTCACGCCAGAAGAGGGCTTCAGCAGCATGAGCGAGGCAAAAGCAACCAAGGCCACGACGGCCACAATGACGAGGAACACCCTGCCCCGAGCATCATGGCCCGCTCCCCTGCCACGCATCTGCGCCATCCCAACCACCTCCTTGCCCTCATCCTGACCAAGGAAGTGCTGCCATACGCTGCAATCTCCAAGAAAGTCCCGCACCGTCAAACGCAAACCTTGCAGAAATCCAACAGGATTTGCCGCTTTCGATGCAAAAAATGCCCGACCAGCTGTTGAAAGCTGATCGGGCACCTGCATCTACCAGGAGATGTTCAAAAATAATTCAAGGGACTACTCGTCCGAACCCTGTGGCCACTCTGCGGGAGCCAGCTCGCGATGTCTCGCCTTGAGCTCACGAGGCGGACGATACGAGGAGCACGTGTCGAAGTCGACGTACTCGATCGTCTCCATGAGGTGCTTCACCATGGCATCGTGGTCGAAGGTCTCCCACGCACGACGAACCGCGTCGAGGTGCGCATGAGTCTCGGGACGGCGTGGCATGAAGAGCGTGCAGCAGTCAGGCGCCGTCTGGGCACTGATGTCATACGTTCCGATCTGACGGGCACGGTCGATGATCTCAATCTTGTCCGTGCCGATGAGCGGACGGAACACCGGAATGCGCGCGACGTCGTTCGTGGCGGTGATGTTGTCAAGCGTCTGCGAGGCAACCTGGCCAAGAGACTCGCCCGTGACGAGGGCCTTGGCACCCTCGAGCTCGGCGACGGCCTGGGCAACCTCGAACATGAGACGACGATACATGATCACGCGAAGCGACTGCGGGGCCTTGAGAGAGATCTCTCGCTGGCACTCGCCGAAGGGAACCACGTACAGACGGCCGATGACGCCGGCGGGCTCGAGCGCACGAACGATGTCCTGGGTAAGCCACTCGGAGGCATCGCTCGTCATGGGCCTGCCCGAGAAGTGCACGGGAATGCAGGTGGCACCGCGGCGTCCCACCATCCATGTGGCAACCGGCGAGTCAAAGCCGCTCGAGAGCAGCGTCACCACCTTGCCGGCCGTACCCACGGGAAGCCCGCCGGCACCGCGCATGGAGGCGGCATCGGCGTAGACGTAGACGTCGGACTGCACGACGTGCACGTTGACCGTGACGTCGGGCTGGTGCATCTGGACCTTCTTCTCAGGGAAGGCATCACACAGCACGGCGCCGACCTGACGGTTGAGGTCGATGCTGTGAATGGGATAGTCCGTGTTCGACCTGCGCCCGTGCACCTTGAACGACTCGAAGGGCTCGCAACCCTTAAGGCTCTCGACCGCCGCGGCGTTGTACTGCTCGGGGTCTCGCTCACACTTGAAGGCGACGGAGACACGCGCCACACCGGGAACGCACGCAATGAGGCCAGGAACATCCTGTGGGACGGCTCCATCCTCGAAGTGGACGCGAACATAGCCCGCAAGGCGCTCGACGTGGGCCGAACGCCCCTTGAGGGCGCGCTTGAGGTTGGTGATGAGCTGGCGCTCGAAGGTAGAGCGGTTCTTGCCCTTCAGACCAATCTCGTGATAGTGGACGAGGCAGACTTTGGAAGTCACGGGTTACTCGCCAATCTTGGTGTTGGTGTCCTTGATGGCCTCGTCAAAGTCTTCCTTGACGTACCCAAGCGTGCCGTTGGCGATCTCATCCATGGCGATGGAGGTCGTGTCCTGGCCGGAGACGACGGTCGTGATGTCGTCCACGTCCTGGATGGCCGTCACGCGAAGGTGCTGGCCACGCAGCATGTTGTTGATGTCGCACGCGCGCTTGGAGGCAACGGAGCACAGCAGGAACGGGTTGTGCTCGGTCTGCTCCAGCAGGTCGTCGATTTCAGGCTTGATGACAGACATTGCTTGGGAACCTCAATTCATCTCATGGGAGTCAAGAACACGGAGCAGCTCCGCGCAAGCCTCCTGAAGGTCATCGTTGACAACGCGCTCGTCGTACTCGCTGGCCTTTTCCATCTCGCCGGCGGCGTCTGCGAGCCTCAGCTCGAGGCTCTGCTCGTCCTCGGTGCCGCGCCCGCGAAGGCGCTGCTCAAGCACCTCCATGGAGGGAGGCTCGATGAAGACGAGGACGGCGTCCGGATAGACCTTGCGTACGTTGAGGGCACCCTGGACGTCGATCTCGAGGATCACGGAGCGGCCCGCCTCGAGGTTGCGGTCCACCTCCGAGCGCAGGGTGCCGTAGCAGTTGCCATGGACGTTGGCCCACTCGAGAAACTCGCCGGCCTCGACGCGGCTGGCGAACTCCTCCTTGCAAAGGAAGTGGTACGAGACTCCGTCCACCTCACCTGGGCGTGGCTGCCTCGTTGTGGCCGAGACCGTCAGGCCCAGGTCGGGGCGCTGCTCCCTCACAAGGGAGACGAGCGTGCCCTTACCCGCGCCCGACGGTCCGGAGACGACGAACAGTCTGGGTGTGCGCGACACTACTTCGAGAGGATCTCGAGGAGGGCCTCACGCTGGCGAAGGCCGAGACCCTGGACGCGGCGCTTCGGGGAAATCTCGAGCTCGTCCATGATCTTGGCGGCCTTGGCCTTGCCGTAGCCCGGGAGCGACTCGATGAGGGCGCGGACGGGCATGCGGGTGGCGGCGGGGTCATCGGAGTCGAGCACGTACTCGAGCGTGACCTGACCGGTCTTGATCTTCTCGCGAAGCTCGGCACGGGCGTGACGAGCCTCGGCGGCCTTCTTCAGGTTGGCAGCGCGCTGCTCCTCGGAAAGCTGAGGGAGAGCCATTGTTTCCTCCAAACATAGAACTAACAATCAAAGGAACCGCAGGGAACAGGTAGGTCCCCGGAATCGGCTGTATGCAACTATGGCAATAGAGCTGCCGTTTTGCAAGAACTTAGACATAAAAAGCTCCCCGTTTTGGCCAATTTACCACCAGTTTTGCACTCGGATGGACACTTTGTGGCCTTTTTCGGGGAGCCCTTTTAAACGCAAGGCGGACTAGGCGCGCTCGAGCTCGTCGACGATCGCCTCGAAAGCGGCGACGGGGTCGGCGGCCTGCGTGATGGGCCTGCCAACCACGATGTGGCTCGCCCCCGCCTCGATGGCGGCGGCTGGGGTGGCCACGCGGCTCTGGTCGCCAAGCGCGGCGCCTGCCGGGCGCACGCCGGGCGTCACGATGAGGGCATCGGGACCGAGAAGCTCACGCATCTCGCGGGCCTCGCGCGGCGAGCAGACGATGCCGTCGAGACCCGAGTCCACAGCGAGCTTTGCGAGCGCGGCGGCCTGCTCGGGAATCGGGCGCGTGACGCCCACCTTGGCGAGCTCGTCAGCATCCATGCTCGTGAGCACGGTGATGGCGATGACGTAGGGCTTGTGGCCGTACTCTGCAAGGGCCTCCCCAGCACCCTCGTGGCAGGCGCGAAGCATCGCCTCGGAACCGGAACCGTGGACGGTCACGAGGTCAGCGCCCGTGTGGGCCGCACTCTTGACCGCGCCGCGGACCTGGTGGGGGATGTCGTGGAACTTGGAGTCAACGAACACCTTAAAGCCACGATTGCGCAGCTCAGAAACGAGCGGGAGGCCACCGTCATAGATGAGCGTGATGCCGACCTTAAGCCAGGTGGCGTGGCCCTCGAGCTTGTCAGCAAGCGCGCGGGCCTCGTCAGGGCCGCAGTCGAGCGCCACCATGATGCGGTCGCGCGCGGAGAGGTTGTCGAACCTACCCATATGTGTCCCCTATCCCTCGAAGGCGCCGATGAGCTCGTTGATGTCGGACACGCCCTGCGACTCGGCCCACTCGGTGAGCTCGTCGAGGATGCGCGGTGCGGCCGTAGGGTCAACGAGGTTTGCCATGCCAACGGAGACGCTCGTGGCACCGGCGAGAATGAACTCGGCGGCGTCGCGGCCGCTCATGACGCCACCCACGCCCACGATGGGCAGGTCAACGGCGTTGTGGACCTCCCAGACCATGCGCACGGCGATGGGATGAAGCGCGGGGCCGCTCATGCCACCCGTGGGGCGAGACAGACGACTCTTGCGCGTGTTCACGTCGATGGACATGCCCGAGATGGAGTTGATGACCGTGAGGGCGTCGGCACCCTCGGCCTCCAGGGCCTTCGCGACGTCGACCACGCGGGCGGGCGCCATCTTGACGAGCAGCGGGCGCTTCGTGTGGGACCTCACGGCTCGGATGACCTCGGCGGCTCCCTCGGGTGTGGAGCCCATGGCACAGCCGCCGGCGGCGATGTTGGGGCAGCTGATGTTGATCTCGAGGCCCGCGGCGAAGGGCGCGAGCTCCTCGAACAGGTCGACGGCGCGGACGTACTCGTCCACGGAGTGGCCGGCGACCTGGCAGATGACCTGCGTGCCTTTGTCGGAGAGCTGCTGGAGGTAGTCGCCGTAGGAGTCGACCAAGCCACGGACACCGGGGTTCTGCAGACCCACGGAGTTCATCATGCCGCTCGTGACCTCGGCCATGCGCGGGGCGGGGTTGCCGGGCCAGGGCTCGGCGGCGCAACCCTTCGTCGTGATGGCGCCGAGGCGGCTCACGTCATAGAAGCCCTCGAACTGCCACCCAAAGCCGAACGTGCCGCTCGCGGTGTTGATGGGGTTCTTCATCTTGATGCCGCCAAGGTCGACGGCCATGTTCACCTTACTCACCAGACGACCTTCCTCGAGTCGAACACGGGACCGTGCATGCAGGCGCCGACCATGCCGTCGGTCGTCTGGACGTTGCACGTGTTGCAGGCGCCAAATCCGCACGTCATCATGCGCTCGAGCGAGACCTCGCAGTAAACGCCGGCGGCCTGGGCCTGAGCGGCGACCGCGTGCATCATGGGCTCGGGGCCGCACGTGAGCACGACATCATAGCCGCCCGCCCCGAGCATGGGGCCGACCTCGGCCGTCACGAAGCCCTTCGTGCCGGCGGTGCCGTCGTCGGTGGTGACGCGGACCTCGCCGCAGCCCAGGGCCTCGAGCTCGTCGGTGCCACACAGCTTGTTGGCCGTAAGCGCGCCCACGACGGCGTCAACCGAGGCGCCCGCGCCCGCGGCCATCGCCGCGGCGGCAATGACGGGCGTTATGCCGATGCCGCCGGCCACGACAAGCACGCGACCCGGGCCCTCGGGCAGCTTCCAGCCATGGCCCCCCGGGCCAAGCACGGTGGACGTGGAGCCCGCCGGCATGGCGGCCAGGCGGCGCGTGCCGTCGCCCACGATGGCATAGAACGTCGTCACGGTGCCCGCGTCGGCGTCGGCGCTGGCATAGGACAGCGGAATGCGAATGAGCTGCGTCGTGTCCCCGGGGACGGCGAAGTTCATGAACTGGCCGGGCTTGATGGCCTTGGCAAGGCGCGGGGCCTCGATCGTGAGGCGCATGATGCCCTCTGCGACGCGCACGTTCTCCACGATGGTGAAGTCATGGATGCGCGCGGGCGATGGGGTGGGTATGGCCATGTCTCTCCTTTCATGCAAAAGCGCCGCCACGTGTGCGCGGCGGCCCAAAGCGCCCGCCGGCTCCCTTCGGGCCGACGGGCGCAAGACGTGTGGAGCCTAGGCGAGCTTGCAGTCCTTGAGGACGTGCTTGCCGGCGACGATGGTGTCCGTGGCACGGCCCGTGAGCTTGGCGCCCATGAACGCCGAGTTGTGCTGCTTGCCGCAGAACAGCTCCGGCGTGACCTCGAAGGCGACCTGCGGGTCGATGAGCGTGAGGTCGGCGACCGAGCCGGCCTCGACCTTGACGGGAGCCAGGCGCGCGACCTTGCGCGGGTTCACGCACATGACCTCGACGAGGCGCTGCCAGCTCATCTTGCCGGAGGCCACGAGGTGCGTGAGCATGAGCGGGAGGCTCGTCTCGAGGCCCACGACGCCGAACGGGGCGATCTCGAACTCGCACTCCTTCTCGTGGAGGGCGTGCGGGGCGTGATCGGTGACGACGCAGTCGATCGTGCCGTCAACGATGCCGGCGCGCAGCGCGGCGGCGTCCTCGGCCGTGCGCAGGGGCGGGTTCATCTTGAGGTTCGTGTCATACGTGTCATCGAGCGCGGACTCGTCGAGGAACAGGTGGTGCGGGCACACCTCGGCCGTGACGGGCAGGCCCTCGGCCTTGGCCGCGCGCACGAGCTCCATGCCATGGGCCGTGGAGATGTGGCAGATGTGCAGGGCGCAGCCCGTGAGGCGGCACAGCTCGATGTCGCGGGCGGTCTCGATCTCCTCGCCAGCGGCGGGCCAGCCGGCAAGGCCCAGGCGCGTGCTGGCGCGGCCCTCGTTCACCATGCCGTGCTCGGTGAGCGAGCGGACCTCGCAGTGGCAGGCGACGGCGCGGTCGAACTGGCGCACGTAGTCCATGACGGTGCGCAGCATGCCAGCGCTCTGGACGCCGTGGCCGTCATCGGAGAACATGCAGGCGCCCTCGGCAACCATGTCGCCGATCTCGGCGAGCGCCTCGCCCTTCTCGCCGCGGGTGCAGGCGCCAATGGGGCGAACGTGCACGAGGCCGGCCGCGTCGCCCTTGGCGATCTGGTAGCGGATGCCTTCGCCCGTGTCGACGACCGGGTCGGTGTTGGGCATCGTGGCGACGTCGGTGAAGCCACCGGCGGCAGCGGCGGCAGAGCCCGTCTCGATGGTCTCCTTGTACTCGTAGCCCGGGTCACGGAAGTGAACGTGGATGTCGGTCAGGCCGGGGACGAGGTACTTGCCGTCGGCCTCGACGACCTCGGCGCCCTCGGGAGCCTTGATGCGCTCGCCAACCCTGGCGATGCGCTCGCCCTCGATGAGCACGTCATAGACACCATCGAGACCAACCTGGGGGTCAACAACGTGGGCGCCCTTAATCAGCAGCATTCTCTTCTCCTCCAAGCAGCAGGTACATTTCGGCCATGCGGGTGTAGAGGCCCGCGGCGACCTGTCGGGTCACGAACGAGTTCTGGGCGTCGGCCGGGATGGAGTCAATCTCCATGCCACGGTTCATCGGGCCCGGGTGCATGACGAGCGCGCCCTCCTTCATGCGGGCGTGGCGCTCGGCGTTGAGGCCCCAGAGGCGGTTGTACTCGCGCTTCGAGGGGATGGTGGCACCCTCCATGCGCTCGAGCTGGACGCGCAGCATGTAGACGACGTCGGCGTCCTCGATGACGGAGTCGAAGTCGTAGGTCTCCTCGGCGCCAAAGACCTCGGGGTCGGGAAGCTGGAACGTGGGCGGGCCGACGAGCGTGACCTTGGCGCCCATCGTGCGAAGCGCAGGGGCCAGCGAGCCCACGACGCGGCTGTGCAGCAGGTCGCCCACGATGGCGACCTTGAGGCCGTCAAGCTTGCCGAAGTGCTCGCGCATCGTGTACAGGTCGAGAAGCGCCTGCGTGGGATGGGCGTGCTTGCCGTCGCCGGCGTTGATGACGCGGGCGTCGGTGTACTGGGTGATGCGCTCGGCCGTGCCGGCGTTGCGGGCGCGGCACACGAACATGTCGATGCCGTAGGAGTCGAGCGTCTTGATGGTGTCCTCGAGGCACTCGCCCTTGGAGACCGAGGAGCTGGAGCCGGCGACGTTGAGGGAGTCTGCCGACAGGCGCTTCTCGGCGATCTCGAACGAGGAGCGCGTGCGCGTGGAGGGCTCGAGGAACAGGTTCACGATCGTGCGGCCACGAAGCGCCGGCACCTTCTTGATCGTGCGGTGGTTGATCTCCTCCATCGAACGGGCGGTGTCGAGGATCTGCGTGATGTCGTCGGCCGTAAGGTCCGTCGTATTGATGAGGTTGCGTACGGAGAGCATCTTAGGCACTGACCTCCTTCTTGGCGATGGCCTGCTTCTCGGCCTCGATGTCCCAGATTTCCACCGCGTCGCGGCCGTCGAGGGACTCCACGAACACGCGGACGTCCTCCTCGTGGGAGCTGGGGACGTTCTTGCCCACATAGTCGGCGCGAATGGGCAGCTCGCGGTGGCCGCGGTCGACCATGACGGCGAGCTGGATGGTGGCGGGTCGGCCAAAGTCCATGAGGGCGTCGAGCGCCGAGCGGACGGTGCGGCCGGAGAAGAGCACGTCGTCGACCAGAATGATGTCCTTGCCGTCGACGTCGAAGTTGATCTCGGTCTTGTGGATGACGGGCGCGACGCGACGCGTCACGTCGTCACGATAGAAGCTGATGTCGAGCTTGCCCACCGGCGGGCGGATGCCCTCGATGGCCTCGATCTCATCGGCGAGCTCCTCGGCGATGTTGGCGCCGCGGCGCACGATGCCGACGAGGGCGATGTTGCCAGCTCCCTCGTTGTTCTCGATGATCTCATGGGCGATGCGGGTGAGGGCTCGTGCCATCGCCGCCCCGTCCATGATGGTCGCCTTGGGTGCAACCTGTTCCATGTGGCTCCCTTCACAAAAAAAGACGCCTGTGCCTAATGCGGCCCGGGACGTCTGGTGAAGGTCTCATATGAGTTGCGCCGAAGCGCTCGATCCTTGCCGGTGTCCCGCACCGTCTTAAAGGTCTTGCCTACTATACTACTCAGCAACAAGAACAATGCCGAAATTCGAAATCACCTCGGCTCAACGCACAGGAGCGCCCATGATCGAGCACAAGCTCTCGAACGTCTTGCTCAAGCCCGCCGACCACCTCAAGGGTCACGACGAGCTCTACGCCTTCTGCTCCTCGCCACTCGTCTATGACGAGGCGGCGGGGGCCCTCGTTGTTGGCGAGCCCACGGACTTCATGACCTTCTTGAACGCCTGCTCCACCGGAAAGTGGGCAAAGTACTGCGGCATTCACGAGGTCACGCTCTCCCTCGAGCTCTCCGGCGACGCCTGCGAGGTCGTCATCAAGGGCCTTCCCGCGGGTGCGGCCGCAGACGCCGAGAGCACCGTCGAGCTCGACCGCCTCGCCGTGGAGTCCGAGCAGGGTGCGCATGCCCGCGTGAGCGCCACGATCGACGCCGCGGGCATGGACCTCGTGGCCTTCGAGCTCCTGCCTGCCGGGCAAACGTTTCTTCATGCGGGCTCGTACGCGGCGCGCGTCGACGAGGACCGCGTGCGCCCGGTGCGCATCGCCCTTTCCACGACGACGTTCAAGAAGGAGCACTACATCGTCCCCAACATCGAGCTCATGCGTGCAAGCGTCGCCGAGGATAGCGGCCCCATTCACGACAACTTCCACATGTTCGTCGTCGACAACGGCCAGACCCTTGACGCCGAGGCGCTCTCCGACGAGCTCGTCACCGTCATTCCCAACGCCAACGTGGGCGGCGCGGGCGGATTTGCCCGCGGCATGCTCGCGGCCCTCGACTCCAAGGAGCCCTTCACGCACGTCATCCTCATGGACGACGACGTCCACGTGTTCCCCGAGAGCATCAAGCGCACCTATAACCTCCTGGCGCTTGCGAGCGACGAGTACGCGGATGCGTTCGTGAACGGCGCGATGCTCTCCGTCGAGCAGCCCACACGCCTGTTCGAGGACGTGAGCCACGTGCTTCGCAGCGGCAAGTACGCCAAGCTCAAGCCCGACCACTACGTGGACCGCCTCGACCAGGTCGTTGCCAACGAGCGCGAGAACGTCGAGGTGGAGCACGCCTATGGCGCCTGGTGGTTCTCATGCATCCCGATGGCGAGCATCCGCGAGAAGGGCCTGCCGCTGCCCGTGTTCGTTCGCTGCGATGACGTGGAGTACGGCCTACGCAGCAACCCCACCTACATGACGATGAACGGCATCTGCGTGTGGCACGAGAGCTTCGAGGGGCGCCCGCGTGCCTCGGTTGACTGCTACCAGTATGTGCGCAACTTCCTCGTCATGGCCGCCTGCGACGGATTCGTGAACACGGAGCTGTTCATGAGCCGCGTGTGGCGAAACGTCGTGCTGCGCCGCCGCGACCTCGAGTATGGCGCCGCCGAGCTGCTGCTCCAGGGCGTCGAGGACTACCTGCGCGGCCCCGAGTGGCTCATGGAGGTGGACGGAAGCGCCCTCATGCGCAAGAACGCCCAGCTCAACGACAAGTTCGTTCCTCTCGCAGACATCGACCCCGAGCTTCTTGACGCCGCGAACCTCGACGCCATCCACCCCGAGCCGCACCACGCGATCGGCCTTGCCGGCAAGCTGCGCAAGACGCTGCCCTACGACAAGCACCTGCTGCCGGACGCCCTTCTTAAGAAGGCCCCCGGACACATGCAGACGACGGGGCCGTGCGTCTACGACAATGACACGATCGCGAGGAAGACGGTGCTCGTGCTCGACGTCACGGGCGAGAAGGCCGCCGTTCGCCGCATGGACCGAGAGCGCAACCGCCGCATCATCGAGCGCGAGCGCACCCTCAAGCGCCGCTGGCAGCTCGAGCACGAGAAGGTTGCGGGCGCCTACGCCGACGCCTTCCCCACGATGAGGAGCGAGGCCTACTGGCGCCGCCGCCTGGGCATGGAGTAGCTCTGGGGCATCGGTGCAGAAATCAAAGTACGAATGACGAGAGGGACGACCGCCACCAGGACGGTCGCCCCTCTCCATAACGCTACGTGGGTGCCCAACGCAAGGCCCGTGCCTGGCACGCTACTTCTCGGGCCTCTTCACGTACTCGATCTGGGGATGGAAGCGAAGGCCCTCGATCGTGCCGCCCACCACGGCACGCGCGCGATCGAGCTTGCGGCCCTTGGCCTCAAGGGCGATGCGAGCCAGGTGGTTGAGGTCGCGGGCAAGCACGTAGGCATATCCGGACGCGCCCTCGCCACGATAGAGCACGATGTCGTTGCGAAAGGCCAGGCGGAAGCGGGCGATGCGCTCGCCCGAGTCGAGCGCGACGTTGCCGGCGCCGTTCACCTTGCACTTGTGCGTCACGATGCTCGTGCCCACCACGTAGCAGGGGTACTTGCGAGACACGCGGCGCGTGAACTCCCAGTCGTCAGTCCAGATGAAGAAGTCCTTGATGGGAAGCCCCAGCTCGGCAATGACGTCTGCCGGCACGAACAGCGAGACGAACGAGGCAAGCGTGCAGGGCTGAAGCTCGGGCGAGAAGTCCTCTATCGTGGTGTGGAGCGGATGGCGCTGGCGGTTCATCGTGCAGGGATTGCCATCGGTCCACAAGCACACGCTCGTGAGATATCCGTAGTCGCCCTCGAGCCCCTCGCCGGCAAGCAGAAGCTCACGGAGGGTATCGGGATGCGTCATGCAGTCGTCGTCCATGACCCAGACGTAGTCATGGCCTGCCTCGACCGCCACACGCATGCCATAGTTGAAGCCGCCGGCACCGCCGAGGTTCTCGCCCGTGTTGAAGTAGGAGATGCGCCCGGAGGTCACATAGGGCTCAAGCGCCTCCTCCGTTCCGTCCGTGCTCGCGTTGTCCACGACGATGACCGAGAGCTCATAGGAGTCGCCAAGACGCGCCAGGTCCTGCGCCTCTAGGCAGTCGAGGCACTCGAGCAGAAGCTGCTTGCGGTTGTACGTCACGACGACGGCGGCAACGCTCTTCTTGCGCGAATCGGTGCCCATTGGTGTCCCCCTAGTTGAACTGCCTGCGATAGGCCTGGCAGACCTCATCGGTGTCACCGATCATGCGCTGCTCGCCCTTCTCGATCCAGACGCAGCGCGTGCACAGGCGCTCCACCTGCTCGAGCGAGTGGCTCACGAACAGCACGGTCACGTGCCCGCTCTCGATGAAATCGCGGATGCGGCGCTCGCACTTCTCCTGGAAGAAGACGTCACCCACGGAGAGCGTCTCGTCGACGATGAGGACGTCGGGCTCGACGACCGTGGCGATGGCGAAGGCGATACGGGCCACCATGCCGCTCGAGTAGTTCTTGAGCGGCATGTCCATGAAGTCCTTGAGCTCGGCGAAGTCCACGATCTCGTCGATGTGGGAATCGATGAACTCCTTGGTGTAACCAAGCAGCGCGCCGTTGAGGTAGATGTTCTCGCGGGCGGTGAGCTCGATGTCGAAGCCTGCGCCGAGCTCGATGAGCGGCGCGATGTTGCCGTGGACCTTGACGGAGCCCTCGCTGGGCTCAAGCACGCCGGCGATGATCTTGAGCATCGTGGACTTGCCCGAGCCGTTCGTGCCCACAAGGCCCAGCACCTCGCCGCGACGCACCTTGAAGCTCACGTGCTTGAGGGCGTGGAACTCCTCGAAGAACAGCTCGTGCTTCACGAGCTTGATGAAGTACTCCTTGAGGTTGTCGAGGCGCTCGCTCGCCATGTTGAAGATCATGGAGACGTCGTCGACCTCGATGGCATAGTCCTCGGAAGTCTTGATGTCGTTCTTATCAGCCATGGAATGAAACCAGCCTTCTCGAGCGGACTAGATGTAGAGGATGAACTTGCGCTGGAGCTTGCGGAACACGGCGTAGCCAACCGCGATCATGAGGACCGCCCAGAAGGCGCACATGCCGATCGTGATGAGCTCGGGCGGCTGGCCGTTCAGCAGAATCATGCGCATGAACGTCACGTAGTTGTACATGGGGTTCGCGAGCATGATGACGCGCATGAAGCCGTACGGAACGGCCGCGATCATGCTCACGGGCCAGAACAGCGGCGTCACGTAGCTCCAAGCCAGGATGACGACGCCCCACAGGTGGATGACGTCGCGGAAGAAGACCGCGAGCGAAGAGAGCAGCATGCTCATACCGATGCAGAAGCCCATAAGCAGAACGAGGAGCACCGGGAGCAGGATGATGGTCCAGCTGACCCACACGCCCTCCCACAGCATGACGATGAAGACGGCAATCATCGAGAACGCGAAGTTGACGAGCGAGAAGAGAACGCGCTCGACCGGGAACACCGTCTTGTTGATGCGCACCTTCTTGAGAAGCGGCGCGGCGTCGAGAATCGAAGTGACGCCCTGGTTGGTGGAGTCCGCGAAGATCGTCCAGATGACGTTGCCGAGGATGAGGTAGAGCGGGTAGTGCTCCATGTTGTCATAGCGCAGGAAGAACGAGAACACGAGCGACATGACGACCATCATGAGCAGCGGATTGAGGACGCTCCACACGACTCCGAGTACGCTGCGACGATACTTACGCTTGAAGTCCTTGCCCACGAGCTGGCGAAGGATGAAGCTCTCCTTGGCGCGGTCGTTGGGCGCAAATGCCTCGGAGGCGGGCACGGGCGCGGGCACGCTCCTTGCTGCCTGGGCGTTCTGGTCTTGGGACAATTCGGTCTCCTTGACGGTCCTACAGATAGCGCGCAGAGCGCGCGAGAGCCGCCCGATGCGTACGGAGCGTCTCAAGCTTTAGATGATAGCAGCGCCGGACTAGGACAGGATACCCTCCACCGCACGCTCACCAAATACCGACTGATAGGGCACGACGCCGTACTGCCCTCCCACGAACACCTGGACGTAGGTGGCAGCGACCCAGCAGACGAGCACGGCCGCCACGCAGGCACGGCGCAGACGTGGCCCGTCTATCCAGGAGAGGGCCACGGGCATGAGCAGGATGAGCATGGGCGCAAAGTAGCGTGCCACGCGGTCGATGATGAAGGGCAGAAACGTCGACGAGACGTCGAGCGCAAAGGCGAGCGTGGCACAGACGATGAGGGCCGAGGCAAGCCCCACCTGAAGGCGTTGCCCGCTCAGGCGTCCCGCGACAAGCGCGAACGCCCACGTGATGCCCGAGGTAATGATGGCGTTGAGGCGAGGCGCCGGCCCCACGTACACGCTGCTCGCAGGATCAAGGTACAGGCCGAACCGCGTGCCCGAGAACAGCAACTGCGCTACGTGGACGCCCACGAACGCCACGACAAGCACCACTGCTAACGCCATGACGGCACGCCGCGGCGTCATCCGAACGCGCAGTAGCGGCCACAGCGCAAGCCACAATAGGCAGCTCAGGTGCATGCTCGCGCCAAGGAGCACCCACAACGCATAGTGCGCGAACGCATGGAGGCCGGGGTGTGTGCCCGGGTCTTCCTTGTCCTTGGCGCCCGCCCACGCAAGACCGTTCATCACGCAGGCGATGGCAAACCACTGCCTGGCGATGTTGTAGGACTCAAAGTAGAAGCCTGCCACGACGAAGAGCGCCACCGAGAGCGCAGGTGCGGGAGAGATGCGCCTACAGGCACGCAGGACAAGCGCATACGTGGTGGCAGAGAGCGTCGCGAACATCCACTGGGGATTGTTCGTGAACAGGTTGAGCACGCGGATGAGCAGGTAGAACCCCGGGTCCATTCCCAGTGCGGGAGGCTGGGTGGCATAGAGGTGGTAGAGCTGCCAGTAGCCCAGATAGCCCGCAGACTCCATGGTTGCCGAGTAGTCAACGCCAATGTCATAGCGAAGCGCCGCGGGGACGAGAAGCGCGACGAACGCCACGACCCACATCGCGTCCCTGACGCGCGAGGCCAGCCCCTGTGCATGCTCCGCTATGGTCACGCATCCTATGGCGACAAGCGCAACCAGCAGGTAGACGACCAAAAGAACCTCCCACAGGCGAGCCGCCCCGACAAGGCGGCACGGCATTCTCGATTAAAGAAAAACCCCGCTAGCAATGCCAACGGGGTCATCAAGTTCTGGCTCCTCGAGTAGGACTCGAACCTACAACAACGCGGTTAACAGCCGCGGGCTCTACCATTGAGCTATCGAGGAATTCAGTTGTCAGGAGCTCGTTGCTTGCTCCTTGCATGCGAGAACTAGTATACGGAAAGCGTTCACAAGTGCAACCCAAAATTTTGACGAATTTTCGAGACGTCTCCCGCGAGGTCCCCCGTCTTTAGGATTTAGCACCAGAACTCTTTAGAACCAGAGACCACCTTTTCCCGTCTTTAGGATTTAGCACCAGAACTCTTTAGAACCAGAGACCACCTTTTCACCTCGAAACCAGCCGCCGGGCTGGTTTTTTGCGTTTTGGGGCGGATTTGACAAAGTTCTTCTTGTTATCATTGTAAAATGGTGCTATGGTGCTATGGTGCTACGACGAACATGGGGGCAACATGGCGTACTTCCTGAAGAAATCGGCCAACAAGAAAGGGCTCTACCTCCAGATCTACGAGAGCTTCTACGACCCCGCCAGGAGGCAGACGGCACACCGCTCAGTCGAGGCTTTGGGCTATGAGCATGAGCTCAGGCAAGCCGGTATCGCCGACCCCGTCGCGCACTTCAAAGCCAAGGTAGATTCAATGAATGCCGAGCGCAGAGCAAGAAAAATCGAGGAGCGGGCAAGGCGCGTCGGCGGGTCCACCCCCGAGCGCATGCTCGGCCACTTCCCCTTCAAAGCGCTTGACGCGCGCCTGGGCGCGCTCGGCGACCTGAGGTACCTGCAGCTTGCAGGCGGGCTGCGCTTTTCCGTTTCAGACCTGCTCTCCGAGCTCGTCTACGCGCGCCTGTGCGCCCCTTGCTCCAAGCGAAGGACCTTCCACGACGTACTGCCCTCCATGTTCGGCAGCGAAGGCTTCTCCCTCGACCAGCTCTACGACGGCATGGGGTTTCTAGGAGCCGAGTATCCCAAGGTCATCGAGGCCTACAACCATGCCATCGCCGACGTGTGGCCGCGCGAAACCTCGCGTACGTACTTCGACTGCACGAACTTCTACTTCGAGATCGACCGCGAAGACGAGCTTCGCCGCAAGGGGCCATCCAAGGAGAGGAGGGCCGATCCGATCGTCGGCATGGGCCTCTTGCTCGACGCTGACTGCGTGCCCTTAGGCATGAGAATATACCCCGGCAACGAAAGCGAAAAGCCCGTCTTGAAGCGGGCGATCGACGAGATGAGACGGCGCGCGGGCGTGACCGGCAAGGTCGTACGCGTGGCCGACAAAGGCTTGAACTGCGCGGACAACGTCGCCGATGCCGTGCTGTCGGGAGACGGCTACATCTTCTCCAAGTCCGTCAAGCAATTGCCAAGAGCGGAGCTCGCATGGGTCCTCTCCGACGAGGGCTGGGTCGATGTCGCAGGGGTCGACGGCCAAGCGCGCTACAGCTACAAGAAGGTCGTCGGCGACTTCGAGTACAAGGTCAACAGCGAGAACGGCAAGAAAAGAGCGGTGGCGCTGCCCGAGAAGCGCGTGGCCACCTACAGCCCCAAGCTCGCCAAAAAGCAGCTCGCCGAGATAAACCGGCAGATTGAGAAGGCGAGGTCATTGCGCCTTGCCGCGGCGAAGAAGTCCGAGTACGGCGACAGCGCCAGATACGTGACCTTCACCGCAGTCGACGCCGACGGCGAGGTACCCGACGGCATGCAGGTAGCCTGCTCGCTCAACCGCGAGGCAATCGAGCGGGCGCGGTCGCTCGCAGGCTACAACATGATTGTGACCTCAGAGGTCAATATGCCGGCAAGTGAAATCTACGATGCGTACCACAATCTGTGGCGCATCGAGGAATCGTTCCGCGTGATGAAGTCGCAGCTGGACGCACGACCGGTGTACATGCAGAAACCAAACAGCATCAAAGGGCACTTCCTCGTATGCTATATCGCGGTGCTACTGCTGCGCCTTTTACAGGTGAAGGTGCTCGGCAACAGGTACAGCTCAGAAGAGATCGTGGCGTTTGCGCGCGGGTTCAGGGTAGTGGAAGCCTCGCCGCGCAAGTATGTGAATCTGTCACGCTCTTCCTCGCTCCTCGACGAACTCGAGCGGCTGAGCGGTCAGCCGCTGGGCAACTACTACCTGAAAAAGAGCGAAGTTGATGCAATTTTGAACACGAAGCTCGACTTCGAGGCAACTCAAGACGGAGTGTCTTAGCACCACTTTTGCATTTTATTCTCGGAAGTCGGGTATGATAGCAGAACAGGTGAGGAGGAAAAGGGGTGCATACCTTATCCAGATGACAGGTCCGAAGCGCCGGAGCGCCGCCAGCGCCAGGCGAATCGGTTTCACCTGGCGCCGGCGGTGCGGGAGCACGGGTGCGCGACGCCGGGCATACCCGATCGCTTGGCACCGGCACTTGGCGGAGAACGGGGCCGAGGGCGCGCTACGCGGCCAGGCGGCTCGGATCCACGTAGTCCTCCACCACGGAATCCAGCAGCGCGTCTTTATCGTACACGCGGCCGTCGAGCTTCGGGTCCTTCTGGTCGAGCATCAGGTACTGGCCGTCGGACTGGTTGTCGCCCTGGTCCGTGTCGTCCCAGGTCACGTCCACGACCTTCCAGGTGCCGTCGACGTTCACGAGGTTCCAGGCGTGGCCGTTGTTGTTGGAGCCCGGCTGCGGCGGCACGGTACCCGTCACGTAGAGGCTCTTGACCCCCGCCTCGTCGGCGCAGGCCTTGAAGATCGCGGCGTAACCCGAGCACACCACGCGGTTGTCGTCGAGGAGCTCGTAGGCGGCGTAGCCGCGGTGCTTCCAGACGTCCATCGGGTCGACGTCGGCCTTATCCCCTTGGCCGGAGTTCAGGTAGTAGCTGTCCCAGTCGTAGAACAGGCGGTTCGAGAGGGCGGCGTCGAGCGCCTTGACCTTATCCGCGTCGGACATGCCGTCCTGCACGGCGTCGGCCACGATCTGCTTGATCACCTTGTAGGTTTCCTCGCGTTTCTTGTTGAGCGCTGGGATGTCGTTGTCCTCGCCCTCGGCGTTCAGGCCGTTAATGTAGAGCGCCACGGTGACCTTGTCGCCCTCGGTGCGCTCGTTCACGCTCATGCCGCCGGGCCACACCATCGTCATCGGGTTCTGGGCGCAGGCTTCCTCGACCACGTCGGTGATGTCCGGCGCACCCGCCTGGGTGGCGTACTTGGTGATGTCCAGGTACATGTTGCCGGCCATGATGTTGCTCGCCACGAACTTCACGTAGTCGGAGCTGCCGGAGACGGGATAGGGAACGTCGGCCGGCTCAGACACGGCCTTGGTCGACTTCTGGATGGCCGCCCAGTCCACGTCGTTGTCGAAGTTCGCGCGCTGCGGCGAGCCGACAGCGGGGTTCGCCTTGGCCATGGCCGTGAGCTGCTCGTCGGCAGCCTTCTCGATCTCGTCCGCGCCGCCCGGCCAGTCCGTGCCGTCCAGCGTGAAGGTGCTGGTGATGAGCGTGTTCCGAACCTTGTAGGGAATCTCGAGCCGCGTGTAGGATCGCTTGGACCAGGTGGAGGGATCGCTCTCGTCCGCGCCCTCGATCATGCTGCTGTCCGTGCTCGTCATCTTGGAGACGTCGATGTCGTTCACGATCGAAGCCGCGGTTCCGTCCGCCATGGTCACGTACGTGATGAGCCGGTGGGCGAGGTACGCCTTCGGATCGGCGCGGGAGTCGGGAGCCTGCTGGGCCCAGTCGCTGTTCACGTTGATGGCGTCCTTCACGGGGATCTGGCTCAGCAGGTTGTTGATGCTCTTGAACTGGAAGGGCGACTGCTGGTCATCGGAACCGTCACCCACGGCCACGACGGTGATGGACGTGGCCTTGACCTTGTCCTTCGTAGGGGCGTACGCCACCTCGAGGCCCTGTGCGCCCTGCTTGACCTTTTCGCGGTTGTAGTAGACGGCGTCCTCGTCATCGCCGATCACGAGGTCGTCGAACTGGTAGTTCTGGTGGTAGTTCGAGGCGCCCGCGTCGCCCCACTTGGCAGCGTCGTCGGCGGCGCGCTGCTGGGAGTCCTTGGACTCGGGGTCGTAGTCGAGCGTGTTGATCTTCGTGTCCGTGGTGGTGGCGAGCAGCGACAGCTCGACGCCTTGGGAGGGGTCGGAGACCGTGGGGTCCACCGTCTTCATGTACACCTTGTACTTCTTGGCACCGTCCACCTTGTCCCAGGAGATGCCGAGGCCGCCGTCGTCCTGGACCGCGAACTGCAGGTTCTGCGGGGCGGCGAACTGGTTCTCGGGCGCGTTCACGTCGTCCTGCACGGTGAAGTAGGTGACCTGGGGCTTCTCGAGCTTCTTGCCGTCCGAGCCGATGTAGCGCACCAGGTAGTAGCCCCCGAAGCCGTACCAGCGGCCCCAGGCACCCTTGAGGGTGTCCTTATGGAAGACGTCGTCGCCGTCCACGTCGTCTAAGTCCTTGGACTTGTCGCGGCACGTGACGAACGTCGGCTCCACCTGGAGCTCGTTCTTGCCGTCGTCATTCACCTGCGTGACCTGGATGGGGATCTCCTCAGTGAGGGCGCCGTCGGCGAAGACGCGGGCGGAGCCGGTGGCGTCCGCGATCTGGTAGTCGCCGGTGGCCTCGTCGCCGATGTTCTCGAGACCCAGGTCCACGCCGTCGTCGAGCTCGAAGTCGAACTCGTGGTCGGGCTCGAGGTCGCGCTGCGGCGTCTGGAGGTCGTACTTGTCGGGGCTGAGGTTGTCGGAGTAGGCGTCGCCCATGGAGAGCTGCGCCGCCTGCTGGCGGAAGGGTCCGAACTCGATGAAGAAGCGCACGCCCGTGAACGCGAGCCAGACGACGAGGACGATCGCGGCCACCTTGAGCACACGGTGGCGCTTCTTGGGCTTGCCGCCGTAGTCGTTGAAGTCGGGAGCCGCCTCCCCGAACGCGCCGCCAGTGGCGGCACCGTCCGAGGCGACGGCCCCTTGCTCCTCAACCGGCTTCTCTTCGTCGGCCGCAGGCGATGTCGCGGCGCCCGCCGGCGGGACGGGCGTCCCCGGTCGGACGGGCTTGCGCCCCTTGCTCGCTTTCTCGCTCATGCCTTCCCCCCTTTCCCGGGTGGCCGCGCGCCGGCCCCACGAACGCGCGGGGACCGGGGAGGCCGTCCGATGACTCGTCCAACACAAGATGTGAACGTTCCCAAAACGATTCGGATAAGTATAGGGCCGATGGTACGTTCGACACATGACCACCGGTTACCGATTACCTGTTCTTAACGGTTGACGCCAGTCGCCCGCGGGCCATGAGAGGTGAATAAAAGAAGGGCGACCCGAGGGCCGCCCATCCCGAATCCCCGCCGCGCGGGCGGCAGGGGCATGCTGCAAAGCGTGTGAGCTACACGATGCCCTGGGCCAGCATGGCGGCGGCCACCTTGAGGAAGCCCGCGATGTTCGCGCCGACCACGAGGTTGCCCTCGAAGCCGTACTCCTTGGCGGTGTCGGCGCAATTGTGGTAGATGCCGCGCATGAGCTGCTCGAGCTTGCCATCGACCTCCTCGAAGGTCCAAGACAGGTGCTCGGCGTTCTGGCTCATCTCAAGGCCGGAGACGAGCACGCCGCCGGCGTTCGCGGCCTTGCCCGGGCAAAAGGCCACGCCGTGCTCGATGAAGTAGTTGGTAGCCTCGGTGGTGGTGGGCATGTTGGCGCCCTCGCCCACGATCTTCACGCCGTTGGCCACGAGCTTCTCGGCGTCCTCCAGCAGCAGCGTGTTCTCGCGCGCGCAGGGCAGCGCGATGTCGCAAGCCAGACCCCACACGCCGCGGCCGTCCTCGGCATGCCAGGTGGCGTTGGGGCGGGACTCCACATAGAGCGCCAGACTCACGCCATGGTCGTGACCGGAGCGCTTCTTGTTGTAGATGTCCTCGAGCACCTGGTAGTCGATGCCGTCCGGATCCTCGACCCAGCCCTTGGTGTCGGAGGCGGCGATGGTCTTGCCGCCCAGCTGGGCCACCTTCTGGATGGCGTAGATGGCGACGTTGCCGGAGCCGTGCACCACGACGGTCTTACCCTCGAAGGAATCGCCATGGCTCTTGAGCAGCTCGTCCACGTAGTAGACCAGGCCGTAGCCCGTGGCCTCGGTGCGGGCGAGCGAGCCGCCGAAGGAGAGGCCCTTGCCGGTGAGCACGCCGGACCACTCGTCGCGGAGGCGCTTATACTGGCCGAAGAGGTAGCCGATCTCGCGACCGCCCACGCCCAGGTCGCCGGCGGGAACGTCGGTGTTGGGGCCGATGTGGCGGGAGAGCTCGGTCATAAAGGATTGGCAGAACGCCATGACCTCGCGGTTGGACTTACCCTTGGGGTCAAACTTCGACTGCACGAACTTCTACTTCGAGATCGACCGCGAAGACGAGCTTCGCCGCAAGGGGCCATCCAAGGAGAGGAGGGCCGATCCGATCGTCGGCATGGGCCTCTTGCTCGACGCTGACTGCGTGCCCTTAGGCATGAGAATATACCCCGGCAACGAAAGCGAAAAGCCCGTCTTGAAGCGGGCGATCGACGAGATGAGACGGCGCGCGGGCGTGACCGGCAAGGTCGTACGCGTGGCCGACAAAGGCTTGAACTGCGCGGACAACGTCGCCGATGCCGTGCTGTCGGGAGACGGCTACATCTTCTCCAAGTCCGTCAAGCAATTGCCAAGAGCGGAGCTCGCATGGGTCCTCTCCGACGAGGGCTGGGTCGATGTCGCAGGGGTCGACGGCCAAGCGCGCTACAGCTACAAGAAGGTCGTCGGCGACTTCGAGTACAAGGTCAACAGCGAGAACGGCAAGAAAAGAGCGGTGGCGCTGCCCGAGAAGCGCGTGGCCACCTACAGCCCCAAGCTCGCCAAAAAGCAGCTCGCCGAGATAAACCGGCAGATTGAGAAGGCGAGGTCATTGCGCCTTGCCGCGGCGAAGAAGTCCGAGTACGGCGACAGCGCCAGATACGTGACCTTCACCGCAGTCGACGCCGACGGCGAGGTACCCGACGGCATGCAGGTAGCCTGCTCGCTCAACCGCGAGGCAATCGAGCGGGCGCGGTCGCTCGCAGGCTACAACATGATTGTGACCTCAGAGGTCAATATGCCGGCAAGTGAAATCTACGATGCGTACCACAATCTGTGGCGCATCGAGGAATCGTTCCGCGTGATGAAGTCGCAGCTGGACGCACGACCGGTGTACATGCAGAAACCAAACAGCATCAAAGGGCACTTCCTCGTATGCTATATCGCGGTGCTACTGCTGCGCCTTTTACAGGTGAAGGTGCTCGGCAACAGGTACAGCTCAGAAGAGATCGTGGCGTTTGCGCGCGGGTTCAGGGTAGTGGAAGCCTCGCCGCGCAAGTATGTGAATCTGTCACGCTCTTCCTCGCTCCTCGACGAACTCGAGCGGCTGAGCGGTCAGCCGCTGGGCAACTACTACCTGAAAAAGAGCGAAGTTGATGCAATTTTGAACACGAAGCTCGACTTCGAGGCAACTCAAGACGGAGTGTCTTAGCACCACTTTTGCATTTTATTCTCGGAAGTCGGGAAGTATACGGAAAGCGTTCGCAAGTGCAACCCAAAATTTTGACGAATTTTCGAGACGTCTCCCGCGAGGTCCCCACGAAGGCCGCCAAACGAGGCGAATTTGCTGGCAAGCGGGTTCCTTGCCCTCGCATTTGCGAGAATGGGACGCGTCGCGAGGCGCAGCTCTCGCCGTCATGGTCACGTTGAGAACTCGGAGGCACGGTGTCCGGAAGAAACGCTCCAGCCCCACTCGTCGCCAAGCTTGGCTCCGCCCTGCTCGTCCTGGCGGCGCTCGCCTGGCAGGCGATTGGCGGCATCGTGCCGGGAACCGTGCCCGTCTCGGGCAGCGCGGCAGATTCGGCGTCTTCCTCGGCAAACGCTTCGATACCAGAGGGCTGGCAGAGCTGGAACGAGCAGGCGGCTCCCAATTACGTGCTCGAGGAGGGACCCGCCCAGGTTCGTGCGGACGTGGAGGCGGAGCAGATCAGCTACTCCGCCCTCGACGAGCTCGGCAGGCCCAGTCTGGCGGCCGCAAGCCTCACCCACGAGACGCGTGTGCAGGCAAAGGAGCGCGGCAGACAGGACATCGACGTCAACCCAGCCGGCTGGCCTGAGACCAACCCCAAGGTGAGCATAGAGACGCCCAGCGGCGACACCTACAAGGGCCGCTTCTGGAACCGCTCGCACCTTTTGGCCGACAGCCTGGGAGGAGACCCCACGCGCGAGAACCTCGTGACGGGCACCCGCATGCAGAACGCCGGCGGTAACGACAACGAGGGCGGCATGGCCTTTGGCGAGCAGATGGCGAGGTCCTGGCTCGACGACCACGAGACGGGCACGCTATACTACTCGGCCCTTCCCCTCTATGTGGGCGACGAGCCCATACCTCGCGCCGTCGTCGTGGACATGCGCTCCTCAGACGGCCAAATTGACTGCGAGCTCTTGGTCTTCAACGCGGCAAAGGGCTATGAGGTCGACTACGAGACGGGCGGCGTGACGCGCTCGTAGCCGACCCCCCGAGGACAGGCGGGCCTATTCCCCTTGCCTGACCTTATAGGCAGCCAGCTCGCGCTCGACGCGCTTGTCGCCCGTCTCGTTGACCCACCAGGGCCACTTGACCCGGCACGCCGGCTCGCTCGCTTGCGAGAACCACGCGCGGAGCTCGTCGAGGCTCACGGGGGCATAGCCGTTCGCGTCGACGCCAACGTCGTAGCGAAGCAGCCCCTGCTTCACGTTCATGAGGTTAAAGGCGCTCCCCTGCGAGTGGATGTGCCCGTGAAGGTGCCAGGAGCCGTGGCTCATTCATGTGCGTGCTCTTTTCTTATGGTGCAGCCGCGACTAGCGCAACCGCCTAAGCGAATGATTCAAATCTAAATGCGTTGCGCGGCCCACGGCCCTCACGTGCGAGAATGGAGCCACTCGATTATGCCGAAGGAGCTCCGCATGTCCACGTTTCTCAATGACAGCCCAATCTTTGGCCCCGTTCGCAGCCGTAGGCTGGGGGTGTCGCTTGGCGTCAACATGATGCCGGCCACGGGCAAGATCTGCACGTTCGACTGCCTGTACTGCGAGAACGGCTTCAATGACGAGCGCCGTTGCGGACGTCCGCACAACACGGCAGAAACTGCGCTCGACGCGCTCGAGCGCACGCTGACAGACATGCACGAGACGGGTGAGCTCCCCGACGTCATCACGTTCGCGGGAAACGGCGAGCCCACCGCGGCGCCCGAGTTTCCTCAGGCCATCGCGGGTGCCATACGCCTGAGAGACGAGCTTGCCCCCGCGTGCAAGATCGCCGTGCTCTCGAACGGAACGAGGGCAGACGTCCCAGCCGTCCACGATGCGCTCATGAAGGTCGATGACAATATCCTCAAGCTTGACACCGTTGACCCCTCCTACATTCAGCTGCTTGACCAGCCCGTTGGACCCTATGACGTCGAGCACCAGATCGAGACGTTCGCGAGCTTTGACGGCCACGCCATCATCCAGACGATGTTTCTCACCGGCTCGTTTGGCGGACGCAGCCTCGACAACACCGGCGACGAGCACGTTGGACCATGGCTTGAGGCGCTCGAGCGCATACGCCCGCAGATGGCCACTATCTACACCGTGGCGCGGGACACCCCGACCCCCGGTCTCGAGAAGGCCCCCAAGGAGGCGCTCGATGCCATCGCAGGTCGCGTGCGCGCGCTGGGCATCCCGTGCCAGGTGAGCTACTAGCGCCGCCCGAAGGAGTCCTTTCAAACAATTGCGTGGGTCGACCCAGCAGTCACTATAGCTTCCGGCTCACGTTCACGGATATTCTCCCTAAGCTGCAGTTTTGAGGAACTACCATGTTCAACATCGTGCTCTATGAGCCAGAGATTCCCTCCAACACGGGAAATATCGGACGCACGTGCGTGGTCACGGGATCTCGCCTTCACCTCATCGAGCCTCTGGGGTTTTCGCTCGAAGACGACATGCTGCGACGCGCCGGACTTGGCTACTGGCACAGCCTGGACGTCAGAACCTATGCGAGCTGGGAGGTCTTTCTCGCGCAAAACGGGCTTAGGCAGGACGATGCCAGGCTTCACCTCCTCACGAAGAAGGCGAGGCGCACCTACACGGAGGCGAGCTACTCCCCTGGCGACTTCCTCGTCTTTGGCAAGGAGTCGACGGGGCTTTCCGAGGAGCTCCTCGCGCGCGTGCCCGAGCGCTGCGAGCGCATCCCGATGCTTCCCGACGCCGCAAGCATCAAGGACGCAGACGCCTGGGCCGAACGCTGCGGAGCGCGTGCGGACCACAGGGCGCTTCGCCAGGACGTCTGCGGCAACTTCGTGGACCCAGATGACTACCACATCAGTGCCCTCAACCTGTCAAACTCCGCAGCCATCGTGCTGTACGAGGCCCTGCGCCAGACGGGCTTTGCGGGTATGTAGCAAGGACTCGACTAGAAGCAGAGTTTGACGAGCGCCTGTTTGAGGCCGTCGAGGCAGTCCCAGGTGCCGTCTGCGTTCTTCTGGCAGTAGGCGTCGGCCTCTTGCTGCGTGAGCGGGGCATCGGCTATGCACTGGAGCAGCACGGCGCCGGCCTCTGAGCCGCTGAGGCCCTTCGACTTGGCCTGGAAGTCGGCGACGATTCCCGTGACCGAGCGGCACGTGAGCCTCACCTTGCACGTGGCGCTGGTGCCCGTGCCCGTCGTGTCCGCGACCTCGTAGTCAAAGCCCTGCAGATAGGCAACGGCCACGTCGTGGGAGGAGAGGCCCATGTCGTCAAGAAGGCTGCCGACATAGCTCGTGAGCGTATCCTCGACGAGCTGCTCCGAGTCTCCGCTGCAGGTCTTGAGACCGTCCAAGCGTGTGGAGACATCGTCCTTGATGGCCTGCTCGTCGGAGGACGAGAAGTCCGAGCCGCCACAGCCCGCAAGCAGAAGCGCCGCCACGGCGAGAAGCGCGCAGAGCGCAGGCACGGCAAATCGAAGCTTTCTCATGGCTACCTCCTAAAAATGGCCCCGCAGACTAAGCCACGGAGCCATCATATCAACAAATCGTTTCGAAGAGTTTACGCGAGGTTACTCCTCCATGTAGTCCTTGAGCTTGCCGGAGCGGCTCGGGTGACGGAGCTTGGCAAGCGTCTTGGACTCGATCTGGCGAATGCGCTCGCGCGTGACGCCGAACTCGCGGCCGACCTCCTCGAGCGTGCGAGGGTGGCCGTCCTCAAGTCCAAAGCGAAGCTTGATGACCTTGCGCTCGCGGTCAGCGAGGCCATCGAGCACCTGGTCGAGCTGCTCGCGGAGCATGGAGTCGCTCGCGGCCTCGGGAGGGGCAACCGCCTGGGCGTCCTCGATGAAGTCGCCAAGCTGGGAGTCCTCCTCCTCGCCAATCGGCGTCTCGAGGGAGACCGGCTCCTGGCTAATCTTCTGGATCTCTCGCACACGCTCGGCGCTCATGCCCATCTCCTCGCCGATCTCCTCGGGAGTTGGGTCGCGGCCAAGGTCCTGGAGCAGCTGGCGCTGCACGCGGACGAGCTTGTTGATCGTCTCGACCATGTGGACCGGGATGCGGATCGTACGGGCCTGGTCGGCGATGGCGCGCGTGATGGCCTGACGAATCCACCACGTGGCGTACGTGGAGAACTTGAAGCCCTTCGTGTAGTCGAACTTCTCGACGGCACGGATGAGGCCAAGGTTGCCTTCCTGGATGAGGTCAAGGAACAGCATGCCACGACCGACGTAGCGCTTTGCGATGGAGACGACGAGGCGCAGGTTGGCCGAGATGAGCGCCTGCTTGGCCTCAAGGCCCATCTGCTCCACGCGCGTGAGGCGACGCAGCTCGACGCGGGAGAGCTCGAGCTCGCCGTTCTCGTGAGCCTCGAGCTTCTCGGCGGCCTCGGTACCCGCCTCGATCTTCATGGCGAGGTGGACCTCCTCGCTGGCCGTGAGCAAGTCGACCTTGCCGATCTCCTTGAGATACATGCGTACCGGGTCGCCGGTGAGCATGACCGTGGCAGCGTCCTGGCGGCGGCGAGCCTTGAGGCTCGAGCCCTTCTTGGAACGCTTGGGCGCGGCGGGAATGGCGGGAATCTTCTCGACGGGACGATCGTCGTCATCGTCGTCACCGATCGAGTCGATGCTCACGCGGGACTCGTCGTCACCGTCACCGTCCTCGTCGTCCGAGCCGGCATCCTCCTCGTCAGCCGAGACGATCTCCACGCCGCGGGTCCTAAGGGCGCCGTAGAGGTCCTCGAGCTCGTCATCGTCAACGTCAACCTCGCGCAGGGCAACCTGGATGTCGTCCTCCGTGACGCTGCCCGCAGACTTGGCGGTCTCGACAAGCTGGCCCAGGGCCCCCTCCAGCTCGGAGGAAAACTTCGTTTCGTTCTTGGTCTTCTTACTCGTTGCCACGGACTTCCTCTCGACGGCAGTCGATGCACAGATGTTGCTTATATTACCCTGAACACACGGTTTAACGCGCAGAAACGCAAGAAATGCGCAGCTTCCCACGAGGGAAGGGCATGCGCCCCGCCTACTCGAGCGGCTGGGACGCTCGGACCTCGTCGCGCCTTGCCCGCAGCTGCGAGAGCTCCTGGAGCGCTGCTCGCATGTCCTGCGAATCCATCGTCCCCAACGAGCTCGTGAGCTGGGAGATGCGCCGGTCAAGCGAGCGGATCTCCGCCTCCCCCACGACGAACTCGACGTTCTTGGCATCGTCCCAGGAACTCGTGGACGAGAAGGCGCTCGAGCTCAGGATGCGCGGAGCGTCCGGGCAGGCGCGGGTGGCCACGGCCACCGCCTCTGCCGCGGGCGTTCCCTCCGGTGTGGCGAGAATGGCCCACGCTATGGCCTCGTGCCGGGCGTCTGCCCAGCCAAACGTTGCGATCCTGTCCGCATAGGGACGAAACAGGTCGGGGTTGGAGGCAAGCAGCGCCAGCAGGTTGCGCTCGGCGCGAAGCTGGGTACGGTCCTCGGCGGAGAGCTCGGAGAAGGCATCCGTGGGCACGGGGGCAACGTCTTGGGACGCCTCGTCGTAGCCCTCGTAGCCGTAGTCGTCATAGGGCGGTTCGTCGTCGTAGGTGGGTCCCTCGGGCACCGCAGGCGCCGTGCGCGCCGTCCCGCTCGCCTGCTCGCCGGGCTGCTCGATCGGGGTCTCACGCACCTTGCGTCGCGCCGCCTCCAGGTCAACGCCCAGCCGGCCCACCACCTGCTGCAGGTAGGAGTCGAGAAGGTAGGACTCCTTGAGGGGGGCGAGCACCTTCGCCACGTCATCGAGCGCGCGAAGCCTAAGGCCCGGGCTCGAGAGGTCTGTCCCCTCGAGCTTCTTCTCGAGCACGAAGTCGATGAGGGGACGCGCGCCGCGAAGCTGCTCGGCCATGGCCTCGGGGCCATGGACCTTGAGGAACTCGTCGGGGTCCTGGTTGTCGGGCAGCACGACGCACGTGAGGGCGGCCTGTGTGCTCTCCACGTAGCGGACGGCGGCCTCGGCGGCGTGCTGGCCGGCGGCGTCGCCGTCGAACATGCACACGATCGTCTTGGCGAAGCGCGAGAGCGTCTTCACGTGGTCAAGAGACAGCGCCGTTCCCAACGCGGCAACCGTATTGGTGAAGCCCGCCTCGTGCATGGAGATGACGTCCATGTAGCCCTCGGTCACGATGGCGTAGCCCTTGGCGGCGATGCTGTCCTTGGCATAGTCGAACGCGAACATATGCTTGCTCTTGTGAAAGACGCTCGTCTCGCGCGTGTTGAGGTACTTGGGCTTGGCGTCTCCCATGACACGGCCGCCAAAGCCAATGCAGCGGCCCTGTTCGTCGTGAATGGGAAACATGACCCTATTGTAGAACTGGTCTCGCGCACGTCCCGAGCGGCTGGAGATGAGATCTGCGGCCTCGAGCTCCTGACGGGAGAACCCCGCGGCCGTGAGCTCGCGCATGAGCGAGACGCCCGGATCGGCAAAGCCAAGGTGCCAGCGAGAGCAGATGTCCGAGTTGAAGCCGCGCCCGGCGAAGTAGCGCCTCGCGGCAGCGGCAGCCTCGCTGCGGCCGCGCATGAGGCGAACGGAGTAGGCGGACTGGGCCGCCTCGAGGGCGTCGACCACACGCGTGCGCTTGGGCCCGCGGCGGCCGCCCGCAGGGGCATCGTCAATGTCGATATGGGCGCGATCGGCCAAAAAGCGTACGGAGTCGAGAAAGTCGAGGCCCTCGCGCTTCATGACGTAGTCAAAGACGTCGCCCCCGGAGTGGCAGCCAAAGCAGTGCCACAGGCCCGTGGCGGGCGTCACGTGAAACGACGGGCTCTTCTCGTGGTGGAAGGGACAGCAGCCCCAAAAGTCTGAGCCACGCTGGCGAAGCACGACCGTCTCGGAGACAAGCGCCACGATATCGGTCGCCTGGCGGACGCGCTCCTTGTCCTCCTCGGTTATCACAGGACCTCGCCCTCCCCCAGATACGTGCCAACCCATGCGACGTTGCCAAGAACCGTGGCCTCGAGCTCTTCAAGCGAGGAGAACCTGCGCGGCTCGCGGAGCCATACCACGAAGCTCACCGAGAGCCTAGCCCCATACAGGTCTCCCGAGAAGCCCAGCAGCGTGGCCTCGAGAAACGGCTCGCCCTGCACCCCACCGAACGAGCGAGGCGCCCCGACGTTGACGGCGGCGGGCCAGGCGTGCGCGCCGTCGCACGCGAGCGCGGCATAGACGCCCTCGGCGGGAAGGCACGTCTCGGCGGGAATGCGCACGTTGGCCGTGGGAAAGCCAAACGAGGCCCCCTCTCCCCTACCGTGCTCCACCTGTCCGCGCACCATGTGGTCGCGCTCGAGAAGCCCCGCGGCCGCCTCGACCTTGCCCGCGCGCACGAGGCCGCGGATGCGCGTGGCGCTCACCATCTGACCAGACTCGCTCACGAGCTCGTGCCCGTGGACGTCAATGCCGAGCGGGCCTGCGACCTCGCGAAGCGCGTCGACCGTTCCGGCCCCGCCCGCTCCCATGCGGAAGTCCGCGCCCACGTGGATGGAGAGCGGGCGCGCCGCAGGCACGAGCCAGTCCGTGAGAAAGCGCTCGTAGCTCGTGGACGCGAGCTCACGCGTGAACGGCACCACGAGCACGGCATCGAGCCCGAGCGTCGAGAGCAGCCTCACGCGGTCCTCGACGCAGAGCAGCGTGGCATTGACGATGGGCCCGGCGAGCACCGCGGCCGGATCTGGCGAGAACGTCACCGCAACGCTCGCGACGCCTCGGTCGCGGGCCTCCGACACGGCACGGGACACAAGCTCGCGATGGCCAACGTGCACGCCATCGAACGCGCCAAGCACGCAGACCGAGCCCCGCGAGCTCACGTCCGAGGCCATGTCCGTGAACCCGTAGAGAGCGCATCCCCCCACGAGTTCGCGCGCCTGCGGCAGCGGACGGTCAACGGCCACGCCGGATGCGATCCGCCGGCGTTGCTCCTCTCGCGTCAGGGGGCGGTCCCACGCGGGGCCCAACGGACGCAGACCCTCCGTCATCGGCGCACCCCCATGATGCCTGCGGGGAAGTTCGTGGAGCTCACGAGCTCGTCGGCATGCCTCGTCCAGACTCCGTAGAGCTTGTCTGTGTGCACGAGACACACACGCCCGCCTTCCTCAACGTTTACGTCTCCCACGGGGATGTGCTTGCCGCACGAGGCGTCCGCAAGCTCAGACGACGTGAGCACGCGCACGGAAGCGCCAAGCGAGGCCGCAGGGTCAAGCGCGCGGGCAGCGATGAGCTCGGAGCCCCTCTGCTCGAGCTCGTCAAGCGAGACGCACGAGGAAAGCGAGATGGACCCCGCGCTCGTGCGACGAAGCCCTGCGAGGTGCGCGGCGCTTCCGCAGGCACGGCCCAGGTCACGGGCGATGGCACGGATGTAGCAGCCCTTCGACACGTCGAAGGCGCACAGCCAGCCGGGGCGCCCATCGACGTCCTGGATAGCCGCGAGCGAGGCCGAGTGGATGGTGACGGGACGGGCCTCAAGCTCCACGTGCTCGCCGGCCCTCGCGCGCGCATACGAGCGCACGCCATTCACGGAGATGGCGGAGTATGCGGGAGGAACCTGCAGGCAGGCTCCCTCGATGCCGGCAAGGCGCTCGCGAGCGGCGTCCTCGTCCCACGCCCAGGCGGGCACCTCGGCGCTACGCGTCACGGCTCCCTCGGCGTCATCGGTCTCCGTCTCCTCGCCAAACACCACGAGGCCGACGTAGCCCTTCCGTTCGTTGGTGAGCAGGCCCATGAGGCGCGTGCCCTGGCCTATACCCACGACGAGCACACCGGAGGCGTCCGGGTCAAGCGTGCCGGCATGGCCCACGCGACGCTCGCCAACCGCGCGGCGCACGTGGGATACGATGTCGTGAGACGTCATGCCCAGCGGCTTGTCGACGGCTATCAGGGCGTTGATGCCACTCGTCCCACGCCGCATATGCTAGACCCCTTTGCCAAGCTCGAGTTTCATCTGAAGGTTGCGGGAGTCGGGCGCCTCCCCGTCCGAGGCCGCAAGAACGGCCTGAAGCTGCGGCAGAACATACGCCAGCGTGGCGTCGATGCCATCGGGCGAGGTGAAGCCCGCCGCGGCCTTGTGGCCGCCACCGCCTAGTGACCGGGCCACGCCCGAGATGTCGTGCTTGCCCTTTGAGCGGAGGTTGCCGCGCACCGTGCCGTCGGGAAGCTCCTTGAGGAACAGCGCCACCTCAGAGCCCTCGACGCTTCTCACCACGTCGATGAGTCCGTCGCACTCGTCCAGGTGCGCGCCCGTGCGCTCGAGGTCGTTTCTCGTGGCGTAGCTGTAGGCGATGCGGCCGTGGTCGAACGTAACGATGCGGCCCATGACGACGCTCTCGAGGTGAAGGTAGGCCAGGCGGAAGCTCTGGTAGACGTTGAGTGAGATCATGGACGGCGAGGCTCCGGCGTCCACGAGCATGCTCGCGCACTCGAAGGCCTCGGAGTCGGCGTTCTGGTACTGGAAGCGCCCCGTGTCCGTGACTATGGCGCAGAACAGGCAGTTGGCGATGTCCGCCGTGAAGTGCGCCCCAAGGAACAGGCCGAACTCGGCGATGACGACGCCGGCGGCCGCCGCGTCGGGACGGATGAGCGCAACGTCGCCGAACGGCGTCGTTGACGGGTGGTGGTCCATGATGGCGATGTGGCGGGCGCGCTCGAGCACGGGCTGGGCCGTGTTGAGGCGAGACGCCACGGAGAGGTCCACGACGATGAACAGGTCCGGCGTGCCCTCGTAGTCAGACGCGTGGACAAAGCCATCGGTGCCGGGAAGGAACCGATACAGGCGCGGCAGGGGCGCATCGTCTGCCAGCAGGTTCGTGACGTGCTTGCCCTCCCAGTGCTGGGAGATGATCTGGGCAAGCGCCAGGCCAGACCCCAGCGCGTCTCCGTCGGGATCGGTGTGTGCGCACACCACGATCTCGGTGGCTTCGTCTATGAGTGCAGAGATCTTGCCGAACTTCTCGCGCTGCTCGGCAAAGACCTGCTCGTCTCCAGCGTTCATTCGACCTATTCCGCCTCTGTCGACTCGTCGTCCTCGCCAGCATCCTCGCTTGCCTCGGAGACGGGGTAGCCAAACTCGTCCTTCACGACGTCGATGGTGGGCGGCCTGTTCTCGAGGGCGCGGGCGATTCGCTCGGCCTCGTCCGTCGAGGTGTCGATGGAGAAGGCGAGCTCGGGCGTCACGCGCCAGCCAAGCGCGCGGCCGAGAAGCGAGCGGATGCGGCCCTTGGCGCGCTCGAGCGCGGCCATGACCGACTCGTAGCGCTCGGGCTCGCACGTGACGTAGGCGCGCACGAACGAGCGGTCGACGGAGACCTCGCAGCCCGTGAGCGTCACGAGGTCGAGGTCGGGGTCGGCGACCTCGAACAAAAGGATGCTCGCGAGCTTCTCGCGGGCAATCTCGCCGGAGCGGCGCGAATTTGCGTTCTGCTTCATGTCTCAACCTGCCTAGGTGGGGCGGCCACGAGGACCGCCCCACACGTCGTAGCTATCTCAGAGGCGCTCAGCACCGGGTGTCCCCGGTGCGGCCCAACCTACTCGGTACGAGCGACCTCGACGATCTTGTACCCCTCGATGACGTCTCCAGGCTTGATGTCCTGGTAGTTCTCGAGGCCGATGCCGCACTCGAAGCCGGCCTTGACGCTCTTGACGTCGTCCTTGTAGCGACGCAGCGACGCGATCTTGCCATCGAACACGACGATGCCGTCGCGCACGAGGCGAACGTTGTCGTCGCGGCTGATCTCGCCCTCGGTAATCATGCAGCCAGCGGCGATGCCGACCTTGGGGACCTTGAACGTGTCGCAGACCTCGGCCGAGCCCGTCTGGTGCTCCTCCTCGGTGGGCTTGAGCATGCCGATGCGGGCGGCGTCGATGTCCTCGATGGCCTTGTAGATGACGCTGTACGTACGAATCTCGACGCCCTGGTGCTCAGCGGCCGCACGTGCCTTGGCGTCGGGGCGCACGCCGAAGCCGATGATGATGGCGTTGGAGGCGTCGGCGAGCGTGACGTCGGTCTCGGTGATGGCACCAACGGCGGAGTGGATCGTGTTGATGCGCACCTCGGACTGGTCCATCTTGTCCAGCGAGTCCTGAAGGGCCTCGATGGAGCCCTGGACGTCGGCCTTGATGACGAGGTTGAGCTCCTTGACCTCGGCATCCTCCATCGTGGAGAACAGGGTCTCGAGCGTGACGTGCTTCACGCGGTTCTGCTCCTCGATGCGGGCCTTGAGCGCGCGCTGCTCGGCCAGCGAACGCGCCTCGCGCTCGTCGGTGAAGACGCGGAACTCGTCGCCGGCGGCGGGCACGCTCTGCAGGCCCAGGATCTCCACCGGGTCGGAGGGCTTGGCCTCCTTGACCGGACGACCCTTCGGGTCGAGCATGGCGCGAACGCGGCCATAGGACATGCCGGCCACGATGGCGTCGCCAATGCGCAGCGTGCCGCGCGTGACGAGGACCGTGGCGACCGAGCCGCGGCCGCGGTCGAGCTTGGCCTCGAGGACGTTGCCGGAAGCGAACGTGTTGGGGTTGGCCTTGAGCTCAAGGACGTCGGCCTGGAGGATGACAGTCTCGAGCAGCTCGTCGATGCCGATCTTCTTCTTGGCGGAGATGTTGACGAACATGTTCTGTCCGCCCCACTCCTCCGGGATGATGCCGTACTCGGTGAGCTCCTGGCGCACCTTGTCGGGGTTGGCGCCGGGCTTGTCGATCTTGTTGACGGCCACGATGATGGGCACGCCGGCGGCCTTGGCGTGGTTGATGGACTCGACCGTCTGCGGCATGACGCCGTCGTCGGCGGCGACGATCAGGATGACGATGTCGGTCACCTTGGCGCCGCGGGCACGCATGGCCGTGAACGTCTCGTGACCAGGCGTGTCGATGAACGTGATGGTGCGGTCACCGATCTTGACCTGGGAGGCGCCGATGGCCTGCGTGATGCCGCCGGCCTCGCCCTCCGCCACGCCGGTGTGGCGGATGGCGTCGAGCAAAGACGTCTTGCCGTGGTCGACGTGGCCCATGACGGTCACGACCGGGGCACGCGGCAAAAGATCTGCCGGGTCGTCGTAGAACGTGAAGGAGTTCTCCTCCTCCTTGGTCATGACCTTGACCTCGCGGCCCAGGTCATCGGCGACAAGCTCGATGAGCTCGTCGGACATGGACTGCGTGAGCGTCAGCGGGCTGCCAAGCAGGAACAGGCGCTTGACGATGTCGGAGGCAGGCACGCCGAGAAGCTCGGCGAGCTCGGCGACGGTGGAGCCGGTGGGAACCTTGACCATGCCAATCTCGGCCACGTTCTGGTCGTTGGCGATGGCCTCCTCGATCGCCTGCTCCTTGGCGGCCTGCTCGGCCTGCTTCTGGCGGCGCTCCTTGCGCTTCTTGCGGCGACCGGCGGACTCGCGGGAGGCCTCCTCGACGCTGGCGCGGGCCTCCTCGAGCACGCGCTCGCGGTTGTACTCCTCGGCGGCCTTCGCCATGCGGCTGTAGCGGTCCTCGCCCTCGGACTCGTGGTGGCCCTTGTGCTTGCCGCGAGAGGCCTTGGCGGCCTTCTCGGGGCTTACGGGCGTGGAGTCGTTGGCGGAGGCGTTGGCGCGCTGGGAGCGAGAGGAGCCGTTGCCGCGGCGACCACGGCCGCTGGGGGCCTGCTCGGCCTTCTTGGCGGCGGCCTCCTCGCGCTGGGCCTTGAGGATCTTCTCCTGCTGGGCGATCTGGTCAAGCAGGCTCGTCATGGAGGGGACAGACTTGGGCGCGTTGTCGCGCACACGGTTCTTCTCCTCCTCTTCCTTGCGCTTGCGCTCGGCCTCGGCACGCTCGGCCTCGGCCTTCTTGCGGGCCTCCTCGGCCTTCTTGCGCTCGGCCTCGGCGCGGGCGCGCTCGACCTCGCGGCGCTTCTCGGCCTCGACGCGCTCTGCCTCGGCGCGGGCGCGCTCCTCGGCCTCCGCCTTGGCGCGGGCCTCCTCCTCGGCCTTCTTGGCGGCCTCGATCTCTGCGGCGCGGGCCTCGAGAATCGGGGCCATCTTCTTGCGGACGACCATAACGTAGGCGTCCTCGAGGGCGCTCGAGGCGGACTTCGCCGGAATCATCATGTCGGCCAGGTGACCGAGCATCTCCTTGCTCGTCATGCCAAATTCCTTGGCAAGGTCATGTACGCGAGTCTTTGCCATGTGGCCTACCTTCCTGTGCGGGCAACAACGCTGGGCGGGTCTTGCCCGCTGGCTGAAACAAAAGGGACGGGAGCGGGGCGAGAGCCCCTCCCGGCTAGATCAGGGAGTCGGGGTCGTCGGAGACCTCGGCGGAGTCGACGAGGGCCATCTTCTCGTGCACGCCGCAGTAGCGCGAGCCCGGACGGGCCATGTTGCGGCACTGGACGCCGGAGGGGCTCACGAACTCGCAGCGGTGCGTGCCCTCCTCGCCCACGAGGTCCTCGGCCTCCTCGGCAGGGGCGGGCATCTGGGAAAGGACGCCGGCGGCAAGCGACTCGTTCTTGATGTCGATGTGCATGCCGGTGAGGCGGGCGGCGAGACGGGCGTTCTGGCCCTCCTTGCCAATGGCCAGGGAAAGCTGGTCGTCGGGGACGATGACCGTGGCGTAGTTGGTCTCCTCGTCGACGAGGACGCGCGTCACCTTGGCGGGCGACAGGGCGTTGGCCACGCACTGGGCGGGGTCGTCGCTCCACAGCACGACGTCGACGCGCTCGCCGCGGAGCTCGCTCACGACGGTGCGCACGCGACTGCCCTTGGGGCCAACGCAGGCGCCCACCGGGTCGAGGCGGTCATCGAGGGAGGCGACGGCGACCTTGGAGCGGGCGCCAGCCTCGCGTGCGATGGAGCGGATCTCGACGACGCCGTCGTAGATCTCGGGGACCTCGAGCTCGAAGAGGCGACGGATGAGCTCGGGGTGCGTACGGGAGATGACGATGGAGGGACGGGAGTGCTCGCCGCGGACGGGCTGGGAGATCTGCGCGTTGGGGTCGCGGACGTCGATGATGACGGCCTTGATGCGCATGTTGTGCGTGTAGCGCTCGCCATTGGGGCGCTCGTTGCGCTCCTCGGGGTGACGCTTGCGGTCGAAGTGGGGAAGCTCGGCCTCGACGCCCTCGCGAATCTTCACGATCGTGAAGTCAGGGGTGGACTGGAGCACGGTGCCGGTGATGATGTCGCCGATGCGCTGCGAGAACTCCTCGTAGATCTGCTCGCGGGCGGCGTTGCGCACGATGGCGTTGATCTCTGCCTTGGCGTGCTGGGCGGCGATGCGGCTCGTGTCCTTGGGCGTGACGTCGATCTCCTCGAACTCGGTGTAGTTGCCCTCCTCGTCCATGGAGTCGTCCTTGGGGATGAGCTTGTACACGTAGATCTTGCCCGTCATGCGGTCGATCGTGACCTTGGCGCCCCAGTCGAGGTGCATGAGGTTCGCGTAGCTCGCGGCAAGAGACTGCTCGAGGCGGTCGAGCAGGTAGAGCTCGTCGATGTGCTTCTCCTGGCACAGCGCCATGAGCGCTTCCATCATCGCAGATGCCATGTGTCGTATTCCTTCCTGGCTATTAGCAAACGTGGCGCCGTGGCGCCGGTCGGTCAGTACGTGGGGCTCGCCACCCCTTGCGGCCTACTTGGCCTTGCCACCCTTCGGGGCCTTGGAGAAGGTCTTCTTCTCGCCCTTGGCGAACGAGGGCTTGATGGTGCAGCGACGCACCTGGTCAAGCGGGATGCTCACCTGGCCCTCGTCCGTGTCGAGGACGACGGAGCCCTCCTGCATGCCCACGAGCGTGCCCGAGAAGCGCTTGCGTCCCTCGGTGGCCGTCGTGGTGAGGGCGACCTGCTCGCCGGCGAAGCGCTCGAAGTCACGCTCGCGGCGAAGCGGGCGGTCGAGCCCCGGCGAGCTCACCTCGAGCGTGAACGAGCCGGGGAACGGGTCCACCACGTCGATGACGTCGGACACCCACTGCGTCTGGGCCGCGACCTCGTCGAGCGAGATGGTGCCACGGCTCTCGTCTGCCCAGTCGAGGCGGACTCGAACGGTGGGCGCCTTCGTGGCACCAACGACCTCGACATCGACGACGTCGACCTCGTGGGCGGCGCCGGCCACCTCAAGGGCCTCGAGAATGGCCGCTGCCTTGTCCTGGGCCATCGGGCCTCCTTTCTTGCGCCGTGGCGGGCACGGCCTACCTACAGACAAAGAGATGCGGGGCGAAAAACTCCACCCCACATCCCTCATTCCGTACAAACTATCGAAAGCAGTGTATTAAACAACCTGCTAGCACGTCAAGTCGCATTTGTGATGCTCCCGTGATGATGGGACGCGTCACTGCGAGGCCACCGCGACGTCGATCGAGACCGTGGAGCCGGGGTCGATGCGCGCGCCCGCGGTAGGGGCCTCGCTCACGACCTTGCCCGGGTCTTGCTCGGACGAGGAGACCTCGTTCACGCCAACGGAGAAGCCGCACTCCTCGAGGCGAGACTGCGCGCTCTGGGCGCTCCAGCCCACGACGTTGGGCACCGTGCGTCCCCCGATGATCTCCGCGCGGTAGGCCACGAAGGCCACGTTGACGCAGAAGACGGCGACGAGCACGAACGCGAGCAGGATGCGCGCGACGCGCTTGGTGGTCTGCGAGCGGTCGCGACGCCCGCGGCCCCTGCCGGACAGACCCTCGACGCTTGCCCGCGAGGCCGCGGCGCGGTCGGCAGACTCGCGGGCGGCATGGAGGTTCGTGCGAGGGGCCTTGGCCCCAAGGCCCTGGCCGCACGCAGGGCAACGGGCCGGAAGCAGCCCCTGGCCCAGGTCGGCTCCGCAGTGCGGACACTTCATGCGCGACTCCCCTCCTCATGGGCGCGGCACCCGCAACTCTCGGGTGCCGCCCTTACGAACCTAGTTGGCGACGACGTTCACGAGCTTGCCGGGAACGACGATGACCTTGCGGACCGTCTTGCCCTCGAGCTGCTCGGCGATGGCGGCAAGCGCGGCCTTCTCGGCATCCTCGCGGCTGGCGTCGGCGGCGATGGTGGCGTGGCCGCGGACCTTGCCCATGAGCTGCACCGCGATCTCGACCGTGTCAGCCTTGGCGAGCTCGGGGTCGAACTCGGGCCACGGCTCGTTGTAGACCGATCCCTCGAGGTGGAGCGCCTCGTGGTAGAGCTCCTCGGCCCAGTGCGGGCAGATGGGGGCGAGAATGGCCACGACGTCGTGGGCCACGCGGAAGTCGAGCTCGGGGACGCGGGCGTCCTCGGGCGTCTCGTTGAGGTACTTGCTCGCGGCGTTCACGATCTCCATGACGGCGGAGATGGCCGTGTTGAACTGGCCGCGGTCGTAGTCGGCCGTGCAGCGGGCGCCCAGGCCGTTCAGCGTGCGGAACAGCTCGCCGGCCTGACCGTCAAGCTTCTGCGCGTCAAGGTCGCCCGGCTTGGCGCCAAGCGCCAGCTGCCAGACGATGGACCAGGCTCGCTTGATGAAGCGGTTGGCGCCGGCGACGGCCTTCTCGTCCCAGTCGAAGTCCTTCTCGGGCGGGGCGATGAACAGGATGACGAGGCGCATGGTGTCTGCGCCGTAGGGCTCGATGACACTCGAGGGCGGCACGACGTTGCCCTTGGACTTGGACATGGTGTCGCCGTGCTCGTCCTTGACCATGCCCTGGCACAGCAGGTTGGTGAAGGGCTCGTCGGCGTCGATCATGCCGAGGTCACGAAGGACCTTGGTCCAGAAACGGCTGTAGAGCAGGTGCAGAATCGCGTGCTCGATGCCGCCGATGTAGTTGTCGACGGGCATCCAACGGTCCACGGCCTGCTTGGAGAACGGCAGCTTGTCGTTGTGGGGGTCGCAGTAGCGCAGGTAGTACCAGCTCGAGCAGGTGAACGTGTCCATCGTGTCCGTGATGCGGCGGGCGGGCTTGCCGCACTTGGGGCACGTGGTCTCGTAGAAGGGCGCGTACTCGGCGAGCGTCTCGCCGGCGCCCAGGTCGAGGTTGTCGGGAAGCGTCACGGGCAGCTGGTCATAGGGAACCGGCACGTCGCCGCAGCAGTCGCAGTGAATCATCGGGATGGGGTTGCCCCAGTAGCGCTGGCGGCTGATGAGCCAGTCGCGCAGACGGAACTGGACCTTCTTGCGGCCAAGGCCACGCTCGGAGAGCCAGCCGATGATGGCGTCGACGGCCTCGGAGTGCTTGCCGCCCTTGAGGCCGGTGAACTCGCCGGACTGCACGAGGTAGCCCTCGGCCACCATGGCGTGGCCCCAGTCGACGCTCGTGACCTTGAGCTCGCGCTCGTCCTTGAGCTCGTCGTAGAGCGGGTCATCCTTCTCGCAGATGATCGGGGCGATCTCCAGGCCGTACTTCTTGGCGAAGTCGAAGTCGCGCTGGTCGCCGCAGGGCACGCCCATGACGGCGCCCGTGCCGTAGTCCATGAGGACGTAGTCGGCGATCCAGATGGGAGCGGGGCGGCCGTTGATGGGGTTGATGACGTAGCGGCCGGTGAACACGCCGTGCTTCTCGCGGGCAGAGCCCTGGCGGTCGACGCTCGAGACCTTCTCGGTGGCCTCCTTGAGCTCCTTGAACGCGGCCTCGTGCTCGGTACCGGCCACGAGCTCGGCGGCAAGCGGGCTCTCGGGCGGCAGCAGGAAGAAGCTCACGCCGAACAGCGTGTCGGCGCGCGTCGTGAAGACGGTGATCTTGCGGTCCGTGGGCGTCACGCCATCAGTGTCGGCAAGCGTGAAGTCGATCTCGGCACCCTCGGAGCGGCCGATCCAGTTGCGCTGCTGGGCCTTGACGTTCTCGGGCCAGCCGGTGAGCTTGTCGAGGTCGTCGAGCAGCTCCTGGGCGTAGTCGGTGATCTTGAGGTACCACTGGGACAGCTCGCGCTTCTCGGGCACGGAGCCGCAGCGCCAGCAGCGGCCCTCGACGACCTGCTCGTTAGCGAGCACCGTGTTGCACGAGGGGCACCAGTTGACCGGAGAGGTGGCGCGGTAGGCCAGGCCCTTCTCCCACATCTTGAGGAACATCCACTGGCCCCACTTGTAGTACTCGGGGTCGCAGGTGCGCACGAGGCGGTCGTAGTCATACGAGAAGCCCATGCGCCTCATCGTGGTGAGGGCGTTGTCCATGTTCTGGTAGGTCCAGGCCGCCGCCTGCGTATTGTGCTTGATGGCGGCGTTCTCTGCCGGGAGGCCGAACGCGTCGAAGCCGATGGGATGCAACACGTCATAGCCGCGCATGCGAGCCTGGCGCGCCATGGCGTCGCCGATGGTGTAGTTGCGGGCGTGGCCCATGTGGAGGTCACCCGAGGGGTACGGGAACATCTCGAGGACGTACTTCTTGGGCTTGTTGGGGTCCTCGTCGGTCTTGTAGGTGCCCTTCTCGTCCCAGACGCGCTGCCACTTGCTCTCGATGGCGGCAGCGTCGTAGGCCGGGAAGCGGCCCTCCTGCGAGGCGTTCGTATTGGTGACGTCGCTCATGCGCGACCTCTCTTTCGCGTGTTCAGACATTCAAGGTATGCATTCTAGCAGCAAAGCGCCCGAGACTCGCAGGGAGACTCGGGCGCATGCCGTCATATGGCACGGCCGCCCCCGGGTCTGGGCCCGAGAGCGATCGCTTTGCCTGTGGATCCTAGTGATAGCTCACGGACTGGTTGTGGTCCTTTAGCACGACGTCGTGGGCGCCACCCTCGACGATGGAGGTGGAGCTCACGAGGGTTAGTCGGGCCTTCTTCTGTAGCTCGGGGATCGAGTTGGCGCCGCAGTTGCACATCGTGGACTTGATCTTGTAGACCGTCATGCCCACGCCGTCCTTGAGCGAGCCGGCGTAGGGGACGTAGGAGTCGACGCCCTCCTCGAAGGAGAGCTTCGCGGCGCCACCAAGGTCGTAGCGCTGCCAGTTGCGGGCACGGGCAGAGCCCTCGCCCCAGTACTCCTTCATGTACTGGCCGTTCACGTTCACGCGGTTCGTGGGGCTCTCGTCGAAGCGGGCGAAGTAGCGGCCGAGCATCATGAAGTCGGCGCCCATGGCAAGCGCGAGCGTCATGTGGTAGTCGTAGACGATGCCGCCGTCGGAGCACACGGGCACGTAGACGCCGGTCTCCTCGAAGTACTCGTCGCGGGCGCGGCACACGTCGATGAGCGCGGTGGCCTGGCCACGGCCGATGCCCTTCGTCTCGCGGGTGATGCAGATGGAGCCGCCACCGATGCCGACCTTCACGAAGTCGGCGCCGCAGTCGGCGAGGTAGCGGAAGCCATCGGCGTCCACGACGTTGCCGGCGCCCACGATGACGTCGTTGCCGTAGTTCTCGCGAATCCAGTCGATCGTGAGCTTCTGCCACTCGGAGAAGCCCTCGGAGGAGTCGATGCACAGGGCGTCGGCGCCCGCCTCGAGAAGCAGCGGCACGCGCTTGGCGTAGTCGCGCGTGTTGATGCCGGCGCCCACCATGTAGCGCTTGTTGGCGTCGAGCAGCTCGTCGGGGTTGGACTTGTGGGAGTCGTAGTCCTTGCGGAACACGATGCCCACGAGGTGGTCGCTCTCATCCACGATGGGAAGGGCGTTGAGCTTGTTGTCCCAGATGATGTCGTTGGCGACCTTGAGCGTGGTCTCCTTGGTGCCCGTGACGAGCTCCTCGCGCGGGGTCATGAACGTGGCGACCTTGGCCTGGTGGTCATCGCGGGAGGGGCGGTAGTCGCGGCTCGTGACGATGCCGAGCAGCTTGCCGTGGGGCGTGCCGTCGTCGGTGACGGGCATCGTAGAGTGGCCCGTGCGCTCCTTGAGGTCCATGACCTGCTCCATGGTCATGTCGGGCGTGAGCGTGGAGTCGGACTCGACGACGCCGGCCTTGTAGTCCTTGACCCACTTGACCATCGCGGCCTCAGACTCGGGGGTCTGGGAGCCGTAGATGAAGCTCATGCCGCCCTCGGTGGCAAGGGCCACGCCCATGCGCTCGCCCGAGACGGCCTGCATGATGGAGGACACCATGGGGATGTTGAGCGTGACGCGCGGCTGCTCGCCCTTCTTGAAGCGGCACAGCGGGGTCTTGAGCGACACGTTGGCCGGGATGTTCTCCGACGAGGAGTAACCGGGGACCAGGAGGTACTCAGAGAAGGTGTGCGACTCGCCCTCGAAGAACGTTGCCATGTAGGTGACTCCCTTTCTGCCCTGCCCGCCGCGACCGCGCCGGGACCACGTACCGATGCAATGTTGACAATTGTAGCGTCCGCATGGGAGCGAACGCTACCTCGAACTCTTTTAGGGCTCCAAACAATTTGGCTGAAAAAGCGCCCGGCGCCGCAGCCCTTGCGACACCGGGCGCCTGCCCCTACTCCTCGGCCATGTCCTCCATCGACATGGACACGGTGTGCTTGGTGGGCACCCACTCGACCTTCATGAACAGGGCCGCCACGTTGATGGGGATGTAGGTCATCATGAACAGCGGGAACGTGAACAGGTTCGAGACGATGCGCCAGCGCCTGCCCTTGCGAACTCGGATGTGGTCTCGCTCCGAGATCGTCGTGATGATGGCGAGGATGAAGAACGTCACGTACATGGAGCCGAACGTCATGACGAGCGAGCCCACGGCCATGGACAGCTCGTTTTGCGTGGCGAGAAAACCATGCGACAACGAGCCGATCACGAGGTAGACCGTGTTCACGAACGCCGACACGAGCGTGAGGATGTTGCCGGGCGCGATCGTCATGAGCATGTCGTAAGCGCCGAAGCGCTTCTTGCGCACGCCATGGATGAGGTCTCCCACATAGGAGAAGAACACCTGGTAGAAGCCCTTGGTCCAGCGCATGCGCTGCGTCCAGGACGCCTTGAAGGTGAGAGGCTGCTCGTCATAGAACTCCGCCGGCGCATACCCGATGCGGATGCCGTTGGCCGCGCAGAAGGTGGAGAACTGGATGTCCTCGGTGAGGGTGTGGAAGTCCCAGCCGTGCATGCCCTGGATGATGCGGGAGGAGACCATCCAACCCGATCCCGAGATGGCGCAGCCCGTGCCACACAGCATGCGCGAGTTGTTGAGGAACTTCGCCTCGCGAAGGAACCACAGGGCGTAGGCCGAGCTCACCCAGCTCGAGTCGAAGTTCTTTGAGTTACGATAGCTCGTTCCCACGAGAAATCCCTGGTCGAACAGCTTGTTCATCTCGGTGACGTAGCCAGGCGAGAGCAGGTTGTCGGCATCGAAGACGAAGAACGCCTCGTACTTGCCGGGATACTCATTGAGGATGCGGTCGAAGCCGTAGTCGAGCACCCAGCTCTTGCCCTTGCGCGCGAGGTCGTTGCGCTCGTAGACGATGGCGCCGGCGCGTCTGGCCTCCTTGGCCGTGCGGTCCGTGCAGGCGTCTGCCACAACGAAGACGTCGATGAGCTCGGAGGGGTAGTCCTGCTCTTTGATGGACCTCACGAGGTTGGCGATGACGCTCTCCTCGTTGTGGGCCGCGATGAAGAAGGCGTAGCGGTGGTTCTTCTTGGCGGGCGGCAGCTTGACCGTTCCGCGCCTCCACGTCACGAGGATGTAGAGCGCCTGGTACAGATAGGCAAACGTGAAGAATGCCCAGATGATGAAGTTGAAGACGACGATGGGCGTGATGCCCAGGCGGTTGAATTCCACGAAGAGCCCTCTCAGGGTGTGACTGTTGGAGGCGGGGCAAGGGATTTACCCCCTGCCTCACCTCTGGCCGAGAAGGGCGGGTACGATGCGCTCCCCCGCCTCCGTGCGGCCCATTGACCGGTTTTCGAGCGATTCTAGTACAGCGGCGAGCTCGGCGGGCAGCGTGTCGCGAAGCTCTATCGTCTCTCCCGAGACGGGATGCGAAAACGCGACGCTCCAGGAGTGGAGGAACTGCCTCGTGAGGCCAAGGTTCTGGGCAAGGTCTCCCCGGCCGTAGAGGGGGTCGCCGATGACCTGGTGGTTGATGTGGCGCATGTGCACGCGGATCTGGTGGGTGCGGCCCGTGTAGAGGTGGCACTCGAGCAGCGTGTAGCCCTCGTCTCGCCTGCCCGCCTCGAAGCGCTCGAGCACGCGAAACGTCGTGATGGCCTCGCGCGCGCCCGGCTCGTCCGAGACGGCCATGCGGACGCGGTCACGCGTGGAGCGCGCGATGCCGGTGTCGATGGTGCCGGAGTCGGCGGCGACGTAACCCCAGACGAGCGTGACATAGCGGCGGTCGAGCGTGCGCAGGCGGATGAGGTCCTGCAGCGCCTTCTGCGTGGCGTCGTCCTTGGCGGCAAGCATGAGGCCGCTCGTGTCCATGTCGAGACGGTGTACGATGCCGGGACGGTCGTCACCCTGCAGCATGCCGAGGTGCGCCAGGCCGCAGTGGGCGACAAGCGCGTTGGCGAGCGTGTCGTCGACGTGGCCAGGGCTGGGATGGCACACGAGCCCCGCCTGCTTTGAGAGCACGATGAGGTGCTCGTCCTCATAGCGAATGTCGAGCGGGATGTAGGGGTTGGGGGCAAGCCCACCCGCAGGGACGAGCGGCTCGGGCTCCTCGACCGTGGCCCGCACGCGGTCCCCGAGCAGCACCTTCTCGCTCTTTGAGGTCGCAGGCGTCTCGTTGATGGTCACGAGGCCACGCTCGACGAGCTTGGCGCACGCGGAGCGCGACGGCATGTCGGGCCCGCTCGCGAGAAACGCGTCGAGCCGCATGCCGTCTGCGGAGGGGTCGACGAGCAGGTTCACGAGTCTTTGGCTCACGCCTCGCCCTCCCCCTCTCGCGTGGCGTCCCAGCGCCACACGAGCACGAGCGCCAAGACGACGCCGCACGTCACGAAGATGTCGGCGACGTTGAAGACGGGAAAGTCAATGAAGGTGGTCGCGAAGAAGTCCGTGACCTGGCCGGCGACGGCGCGGTCGATGAGGTTGCCCACGCCGCCTCCCGCGACGGCGCCGAGCGCAGCGGCGACGCCAGCGGGCATGTCTCGCTCGCGCACGACCCACACGCAGGCGAGCGCGCAGATGACGAGCGCCAGGATGACAAAGACCCAGGTGGACCCGGAGCCTATGGAGAAGGCCGCACCCGTGTTCATGACGAGCGACAGGTCGAGAACGCCCGGAATGAACGGCACGGGGCCGCCCGCGAGCGCCGCGCGCGCCCAGGCCTTGGAGACCTGGTCGAGCACGACGGCGCAGGCGGCGACCCCACCGAACGCGACTATGCGGCTGTTGCCCGCCACGAGCTACTCCGCCGCACCGGCGACCGAGACGGCGTGGCTGCAGCGGCAGCACAGGCCGTCGGCGCCGAGGGGACGCCAGTTCCAGCAGCGCGGGCACTTCTCGCCATGGGCGGGCAGAACCTCGCAGGCGAGCTCGTCTGCGCAGGAGAGCTCGACCTCGGAGCAGATGAAGGCCTCGGCGAGCATGTCCTCGGAGCCACGAACGAGCTCGAGCTGCTCGGCCGGCAGGGTGAGGACGCAGCGCGTGGCCTGGCTCGTCTTCTCGGACACGACGCCAGCGGCAAGGGCGGCCTCGTTGGCCTTCGTGAAGGCGCCACGGGCCTCGAGCATCACGTTGTACTCGGGAAGCAGCGCCTCGACCTGCTCGTGGGTGAGCGGGGCGTTCCACCAGTCGAGCAGCGCCGCATACGTCTGGCCGTCACGGGCGCTCTCGGGCAGGTGAGCCATGACCTCGTCGGTCGTGAACGACAGGATGGGCTGGAGGTCGCGGAGGAGCATCTCGAGCAGGTAGTACCAGCAGGTCTGCGCGCTGCGACGGCTCTTGGCGCCCGGCTCGTCACAGTACATGCGGTCCTTCGTGGCGTTGAGGTAGCCATTGGACAGCTCGGTGACGACGAAGTCATACAGGGCGCGGTAGACCTGGTAGAAGCGGTATCCCGCATAGGCCTCGCTCACCTTCTCGTGCATCTCGCAGGCGCGCGCCAGCACGAGGCGGTCATAGGACTGCATCTCGTCGACGGGCACGAGGTCGTGCTCGGGGTCGAACTGGCCCTCGAGCTCGCCGAGCAGGAAACGGAACGTGTTGCGGAAGCGACGATAGGCGTCGGAGGTGCGGGCAAGGATCTCGTGGTCGACGGCGACGTCGTGGCTCGTGTCGGTCGAGGCGACCCACAGGCGCAGGATGTCGGCGCCCATCTCGGCGCAGACCTTGTTGGGGTCGATGACGTTGCCGAGCGACTTGCTCATCTTGCGACCCTGGCCGTCGAGCGTGAAGCCCTGGGAGACGACCGCCTTGTACGGGGCGATGTCATTGGCGCCAAGCGAGGTGAGCAGCGAGCTCTGGAACCAGCCGCGGTGCTGGTCGGAACCCTCGAGGTACATGTCGGCAGGGTAGCGGAGCTCGTCGCGGAACTCGCAGACGGCCTTCCAGGAGACGCCGGAGTCCCACCAGACGTCGAGGATGTCCTTGCCGGCCTTGAGGTGGTGGCTGCCGCACTTGGGGCAGACGCAGGCCTCACCGAGGTAGTCCTCGGGCTTGTCGGTGAACCAGGCGTCGGAGCCCTTCTCGTGGAAGAGCTTGATGACGGCGTCGAGCGCGGCGTCGTTCATGACGGTCTCGCCGCAGTCCTCGCACGTGAAGCTCGGGATGGGCACACCCCAGTTGCGCTGGCGGGAGATGCACCAGTCCGGGCGCCCCTCGACCATGGCGCCGATGCGGTTCTTGGCGTGCTCGGGATACCACGCGACCTTATTCTGGATCGTGTCGAGGGCCTCGGCGCGCAGGCCCGTCTTGTCCATGGAGATGAACCACTGGTCGGTGGCGCGGAACAGCACGGGCTGGTGGCAACGCCAGCAGTGCGGGTAGCTGTGGTTGATGTCCTCGTGCAGGATCAGCATGCCGCGCTCGCGCAGCCACTCGATGATCTTGGGGTTGGCCTCGTTGACCTCCATGCCAGACCACGGGCCGCCCGTGCCCATCGTGTCGCCCACGTAGAAGCGACCGTCATCGTCGACGGGCATGACGACGGGGATGCCGAACCTGCAGCCGGCGTTGTAGTCGTCGACGCCGTGACCGGGGGCGGAGTGGACGATGCCCGTGCCGTCGTCGAGCGTGACGTAGTCGGCGTAGATGAACTCGCCCTCGACGCCCTGGTCGCCAAAGATCGGCTGCTTGTACTTGTTGTGGCAGAGCTGCTCGCCCGTCATGCGCCACGGCTCGCCGTTCTCGTCACGGACGAGCTCGACCTCGCCGTAGCCGAACTTGGCGCAGTCGCGCTCGACGAGGGCCTCGGCCATGAGCTCGGCGGCGCCGTCGTGCTTGACGGCGACGTAGGTGGCCTCGGGGTGGAGGATGACGGCGTCATCGGCGGGAAGGGTCCACGGGGTCGTCGTCCAGATGTCGACGAAGAGCTTGCCGGCCCAGGCCTCGAGGCCGGCCGGGGTGGTCGTCATCTCGAAGCGGACGAAGATGGCGGGGCTTACCTCGTCGCCGTACTCGATCTCTGCCTCGGCGAGCGCCGTGTGGCAGTGCGTGCACCAGTGCACGGGCTTGTGGCCGCGATAGACCATGCCCTTGTCGAACATGGCCTTGAAGACCTCGATGTCGGCGGCGTCATGCTGGTGGTAGAGCGTGAGGTAGGGATGGTCCCAGTCGGCGAGCACGCCCAGGCGACGGAAGCCCGACTTCTGGAGCTCGATGTTCTCGACGGCGAACTTGTTGCACATCTCGCGGATCTCGGAGGTGGGCATCTCGTTGAACTTCTTGGTGCCGACCTTCTCCTCGACCTTGTGCTCGATGGGCTGGCCGTGGCAGTCCCAACCGGGGACGTAGGGCACGTCGCGGCCCTGCATCATCCAGTAGCGGTTGATGATGTCCTTGGACACCTTGTTCATGGCGTGGCCGATGTGGATGGGACCGTTGGCGTACGGGGGGCCATCGTGCAGGACGAACTTGTCGTGGCCCGCGTTCTTCTTGCGTGCCAGCTCGTAGACGTTGTTCTCGCGCCAGACCTTGAGGCGCTCGGGCTCGCGCGTCGCGAGGCTTGCCCTCATCGGGAAGCTCGTGGACGGGAGGTTCATTGTCTTCTTGTACTCGTTTGCCATTACCTGGTGCCGCTCCTTTCGCGGGGGACCGCCCCGCATCCGCCGAGCGCCCGCGTCCGGAGAGTCCAGGGGCTCGCCGCGCACGAAAAAAGCGCCCGCCCCGACCGCCGGGACGAAGCGCCATGAATGCGGCATGAGCCGCGACGATTCGCAACCACCCAGCGGACGAGATTCTCGCCTTACTCGGCTGGCCCATGACGGTGGCCACTCCCGTTGGCGTCTACTTGGGTGCTAGGCACCCGTTCGGGCCAAGGCTCCGGGGTGATATTCACCTGGACGCGGCCGCGGGCTCTCACCAACCCCGCTCGCTCATGACCGTGTAGCCAAGCTACTCGTCCCCATCACAGCTTTTCGAACGCCTATCTTAGCACGGGAAAGCCTTCCCGTCCCAACCCGCCTCAAACTCGCACCAATCCCCCACCGGCCCGCGAGCCAGCGCGACGAGTTCGCGCCCAGAAGCATGGCGAATATGCATAACACCCCACCCCGCTCGCGAGCCAGCGCGAGGGGCTTCGCGCCCAAGGCGCCGAGACCGACTGGGACCCGTAACAGAAGGAGGCCCCGGGGGTCTTCAGAGGACAATCCGCAGCGGCCGGACGCCTCGCTTAGCAAGGCAACCGTATCCGCGAGGACGTCCGAAGAAGACCCCCGGGGCCTCCGGTGGGACCAGATTCCCCTACTCCGTCTTGGGCAGCGTGGGCGCGAACCCGTCGTCACGGGTGAGCATGTTCATGAACTCGTCGCCCGTGATTGTCTCCTTCTTCTGGAGGTAGTGAGCAATCTCATGCAGCTTGAAGCGGTGGGCCTTGAGCGTGTCGATGGCCTGCTGGTGGCCCTCCTCAACAAGGCGCTGGACCTCCGCGTCGATCTGTTGGGCCGTGCCCTCAGAGCACGTGAGCTCGGCACCGCCGCCAAGGTAGCGGTTGCGCTGCTGGCCAAGCGCCACCATGCCGAACTTGTCGGACATGCCGTACTGGGTCACCATGGCACGCGCGATGCTCGTGGCCTTCTCGATGTCATTGCTCGCGCCGGTGGTCATCTCGCCAAAGATGAGCTCCTCGGCGGCACGGCCTCCGCACAGCACCGCGATCTTGTTCTTGGCCTCCTGGCGCGTCGTGAGGAAGTGCTCGTCCTCCTCGACCTGCATGGTGAAGCCGAGCGCGCCGCTCGTGCGCGGCACGATCGTGATCTTGGAGACGGGAGCCGAGCCCTTCTGTGCGGCGGCGACGATGGCGTGGCCGGTCTCGTGGTAGGAGACGACCTCCTTCTCGTGCTCGGACAGCACCGTGGACTTCTTCTTCTCTCCGGCGATGACAACGTCGACGGACTCGACGAGGTCCTCCTGGCTCACGCGCTTGCGACCAAAGCGGACGGCGCGCAGGGCGCTCTCGTTGATGATGTTCGCGAGGTCCGCGCCAGAGGCGCCGGGAGTGGAGCGGGCGATGACGCCGAGGTCGATGCCGCCCTCCATCTTGACGTCGTTCGCATGGATCTTGAGGATGGCCTCACGGCCGGCGAGGTCCGGCAGCTCGACGGGGATCCGGCGGTCGAAACGGCCGGGGCGCAGCAGCGCCTGGTCGAGCGACTCGGGGCGGTTCGTCGCGGCGAGCACGACGATGCCCTTCTGGTTGTCGAAGCCGTCCATCTCGGAGAGCAGCTGGTTGAGCGTCTGCTCGCGCTCGTCATTGGAGTTGAGCGAGCCGTCACGCTTCTTGCCCACGGCGTCGATCTCGTCGATGAAGATGATGCAGGGGGCCTTCTCCTTGGCCTGCTTGAACAGGTCGCGGACCTTCGCGGCACCGCGGCCGACGAACATCTCGACGAACTCGGAGCCCGCGATCTGGAAGAACGGGACGCCTGCCTCGCCGGCGACGGCCTTGGCGAGCAGCGTCTTGCCCGTGCCCGGGGGGCCAACGAGCAGCGCGCCACGGGGGCAGCGTGCACCGATGTCGTTGTACTTGCCGGGGTTCTTGAGGAACCCGACGATCTCCTGCAGGGACTCCTTGGCCTCGTCCTGGCCGGCGACGTCGGCGAACTTGACGCCCGTCTCCTCGCCCTTGACCTCCTTGGCGTGGCTCTTGCCCAGGCCTCCGCCCATGCCAAAGCCGTTGCCGCCAAAGTTCATGGACGGGCCGTCCTGGCCCATGGCCTTCTTCATGCGGCGGTTGAGCCAAACGCCGCCCGCGATGGCCAGCAGTATGGGCACGCCGTAGACGAGCAGCACGTACGTCCAGATGCCCGAGCTCTGGTCGGCGATCTGGGCCGAGTAGGTGACGTTGTGCTTGTTGAGGCGCTCGGCGAGCGTGTCGTCGCTGGGCCACTCGTTGGTGCGGTAGGTCACCGAGCCGTCCGACTTGGAGGTGAACGTGATCTTGCCGGAGCCCGTGTCGAGCGAGACCTCGCCCACCTGGTCATCATCGACCATGTCGATGAACTCGCTGTAGCTTACGTCCTTGACCGTGGCCCGCTCGATGCTCGGGTACACGACCGAGTTGAGCGCCACGATGGCCGCAATCGCGATGATCACGTACAGGATCATCGACTGTCGTTTCTTCTTGTTGTCCATTCCCCGTCCTTGCCTCGTGAGCCTAGGGGACGCGCAGGCAGCGCACTCGCTGGGCTCTTGTACTGCCAAGGATACCCAAGGGAAGGGACAAATTTCATCCGCAGGGAAAACCCTGGGCCCCTCCACGCTCCGGGAGATCGCCCGTCCGATAGGCGTCGAGCAGGGCCGTGAGGTCGTCGATCTGGGAGCGGATGTGGGCGCCCGTGTCCGTGTCGGCAACGATGAGCGGGCGCGCGTTCACCTCGAGCTGGTCGTCGTCCGAGTAGATGTCGCCTCGGTCTGCCACGACGTCGCCGATGGCGTCGTAGGGGCGGTGTGCCTTGATGCGCATGCCCTGGGCGTCCACGATAAGCGTGTAGCCGGCGATGCCGGTCTTGGAATGGTAGGCGCGACAGAAGCCGCCGTCGATGACGAGGCGCCTGCCGCCTCCGCGAACGGGGCTCTCGCCCCTGCCCTGGGCCACGGGGGTGTGCCCGTTGATGATGTGGGCAGCCCCACCCGAGAGGCCAAACTCCGCAAGCACGTGCTCGCACGCCGGGGCCTCGCAGGCTAGCTCGAAGTAGGGGTCCTGCTCCTCGGCCCACGAGCTGCGATCGAGCGCGAACGTGCGCTCGAACGTCTTGATGTTCCTGCCGCACAGCGGAGAGCCCAGGCCGCACCACAGGTACCACATCCAGTCGAGCGCCTCAGGCGTGCGCTCGTGCCAGGCGATGCGCGCCATGCGGTCGCAGGCGTCCAGGTAGGCGCGCCCCGCCACGTGGCGGCTCCCCATCCTCACGGGGCGGAAGCTCCCATCCGGCCTCATGGGGACGCAGCCATGGAACAGCAGGTTGTTGTTGTACGCGAGGTAGACCGAGCCCTTCTCGTACAAAAAGTCGACATGGCGGCGAAGGCGCCTGCTGTGCGTGAAGCTCTCGACCAGGCCATCGACGACGCGGCGCTCCTCGCCCGTGAGCTCATAGGGGCTCTTTGGGTCGAGCGTGGGAAGGTCGCGCGTGGAAAGCTCGAGGTCGCGCCCTTCCACCCGCACCTTTCCGGCGGCGAGGTCGATGTGCCCGAGCAGCAGGCGATCTGCCATGTCGAACTCCGGGTGCCGCATGATGAGCTGGCCCGTGAGCTTGAACATGATGACCGAGATGGCCTTCTCGGCAGGGCTCAGCACGTCACCGTCCGCATAGGTCTTCTCGGCAAAGAGCGCGAGCTCGCGCAGGGAGATGCCGTAGGAGCCCTCGAGGATGTCGAGCGTCTGGTAGTGCACGCAGTTGCGCACCACCGTGGCCACGCATGCCTCGGAGCCCGCCGCGGCCCCCATCCAGCAGATGTCGTGGTTGCCCCACTGGATGTCGAGCGAATGGTAGGCCATGAGCCTGTCCACGATGGCGTCGCCGTGCGCACCGCGGTCGAAGAGGTCCCCCACGACGTGAACGTGGTCGACGGCCAGGCGCTTGATGAGGGCGGCTAGGCTGCGGATGAAGTCGCAGACGCTGCCCGTCTCGATGATGGAGTCGACGATGCGCTCGTGGTAGGCGGCGCGGCTCGAGGCCTCGCCGGGACTTGCGTGCAGGAGCTCGTCGATGATGTAGGCATAGGCTACGGGCATGGCCTTGCGCACCTTGGAGCGGGTGTAGGCGTCCGACAGGTAGCGCGCGAGCTCGATGAGCTGCGCCAGCGCCTCGCGATACCACGTGGGCGTGTCGAGATGGGCCTCGGCCACGCGTCGGAGCTTCTCGTCCGGATAGTAGATGAGGGTGCACAGCTCCGCCTGCTCGCAGGCAGTAAGGCGATGGCGGAACACCGAGCGAACGCGCTCGCGGATGACGCCAGAGCAGTTGTTGATGATGTGGTCGAACTGCTCGCAGTCTCCGTGGACGTCTGAGATGAAGTGCTCGGTGGCCTTGGGCAGGTTCAGGATCGCCTCGAGGTTGATGACCTCGGTGTAGACCGCCTGGCACGTGGGGAACTTCTCGGAGAGAAGCGAGAGGTACTTCTCTCTTTGCTCGTCGAGCGCAGCAGGGGTCATGGGCGGTCCTTCCGGTCGCGGTCGTCCTGCCATCGTAGCCCCATGGCCACGCCTTGCGAGAAGGTCACCAAATGTACACGATTCAATAGTCAACTTTGCCACAAAGACAAAGGCGCCCACGCGCGTGGCGCAGGCGCCTCAAAAGCAGCAGATACGCGGATCCTAATTATGAACGACCACGACGTCGCCCACCTTGCACAGGCCATACAGTTCCTTGGCCTTGTCGCTCGGGAGGTTCACGCAGCCGTGGCTGCCGGCGTACTGGTAGATGTCGCTGCCAAACCTGCTACGCCAGCTGGCGTCATGAAGCGCCCAGGAGTTGCCGATGAACGGCATCCAGTAGCTCACGTGGCTGATGTACTCGGGCTGGTTCGTCGCCGGGTCGATGGTGCCGCGCAGCTCCACGTCTCCGGAGGCCCGATAGCTGTTGATCGTGTAGACGCCGGTGGGCGTGTCGTGGCCCTGCGCGTGGTCGCCGGTGACGCAGTCGCTCTCCCAGACGAGCGCGCCGGAGTCGTCGTACATGCGCACGTGCTGCTCGGCGAGGTCGATGTCGATGTAGCGGTTGCCCCAGTCCTTGAGCCCGGCATCGGGGGCGGCCTGGGCCGTGCCCTTCGTGGGAATCTCGATGGCGTCGGTGGAGCCCGCCTCGACGGCCTGCTTGAGGGAGACGGCGAGGGCGTCCTCGTCCGTCACCCAGCCATAGGCGTCGTTCCAGTGGTTCGAGCCGGTTGCCTCGACCGTGACGGTCTTGCCGTCCGGGCGCGTGTAGGTGCGGGCGGCGCCTCGGGTGTCGTACTTGGCCGCAACCTCGCTCTTGACCCACTCGACAAGCTTGGCGTCGTCAAGCGTGGCGTTGAGGTCCTCGCCAAGGGTGATCCACGAAGAGATCTGGGCGCGCGTGACCTCTCCGGCCGCCTGCCCGTTCAGCGTAAGTGGGATGTCGGCCGACATGAAGCGATTGGCGCTCTGGGCGGCCGTGGCCAGGTTCGGGTCGTCTGACTTCACCGTGGGCTGGGAGAGGCAGGAGCTGTCGAGCGAGATGCGGCGAGAGAGGCCCTTGAGGCCGTTGCCCACGAGCTCGGTCGTGGCGTTGAGGTCAAGCGCCGTGCCAACCTGCTCGGGGACGACGACGTACTCCTGGGTCTTGTCGTCGAAGGCAATCGTGGCGTTCGTGGGCTGCGTGGCGCTCGCGTTGAACTCGTCGATGGCAGAGCCAAGCTGCGAGGAGAGCTTGTCGGCGTCGAACGTGGCGCCGTTGTCGCCCTGAAGCTCGTGGTGCTGCGCGATGTGGAGGGGCCAGGAGAGCGCATGCTGCTGCGCGATGAGGGCACTGGCGTAGGCGTCCTTGTCAAACGCCAGGTCGACGTCCTGGCCGCGAAGGGTGAGGCTGAAGCCGTCCCCCACGACCTGGGCCTGGAAGGCACCGATGCCCTCGGCCTTGTCCGCGGCGACCTCCGAGGCGAACTTGAGCGAGACGTCGGCGCCGTCGACCGTCGTGTTCGGCATGATCACGAACGAGAACGCAAGCACGCCAAGCAGGTAGACGAGGGCGAGAAGTCCCACGATGACGCCAAGGGCGATGAGGACGACCTTGCCAGCGCCCGCCTTCTTCTCGCCAGAGTCGACGGCTCCCGCGCCGACAACCTGACCAGCGGCATGGGCGCCAGCCGCATGCTTGCCCTTCGCGGCCTTTCCGCCGCCGAACCTGTTCGCCATGAAATCCCCCGCGGTCGGATACGACCCGGCCAATCATAATCCTCAATACATGCTGTATCGTAGCGCATGGCTGCACGCACCTGTGCCGCCATTGCTACGCTAATTTCATTTTGCCGCACGCGCGGCACAAGGAGGCACCCGTGGGCATCGTGAGGCTCGACACGGCGACAGACCAGCGACTCGACGTCTACGCCAGGCTCACGGAGCGTCAGCTCAGAAGCCGGCTCGAGGCCAGCGAGGGTGTGCTCGTCGCAGAGTCCGAGAAGGTGGTGCGCGTCGCCATCCGACAGGGCATGGAGCCGCTCTCCCTTCTGCTCGAGGAGCGCCAGCTCGAGACGCAGGCGGACCTCGTTCGCGACGTCCTTGCACTGGGCCACGGTGGCGAGGTGCGTGCCGCAGCCGGCCACCTGAGCGTGGAGCCCACGGACAGCGTGCCCATCTACGTGCTTCCCCACGACGAGATCTGCAAGCTCGTGGGCTACAACGTCACCCGCGGCGTGCTGTGCGCCATGAGAAGGCCTGCCGAGAGGGATGCCGCCGCCGTGCTGGACGCGCTTCCCGATGCGCGCAGGATCGCCGTGCTCGAGGGCGTCACGGACGCCACGAACGTGGGCGCGGCCATGAGAAGCGCCGCGGCCCTTGGCATCGACGCGGTGCTGCTCACCCCCGCCTGCTGCGACCCGCTCGTGAGGCGCGCGGTGCGCGTGAGCATGGGAACCGTGTTCCAAGTGCCGTGGGGCCGCTTTGGCTCCTGGCCGTCCACTGACGACGAGCGCGACGGCATGGGTCTTCTGCGCTCCCATGGCTTCAAGACGGCGGCACTTGCCCTCAGGGACGACTCGTTCTCACTGGGAGACGAGCGCCTTGCAGGCATCGACAAGCTCGCGATGCTGTTTGGCACCGAGGGCGACGGCCTTGCCAACGACACGATCGAGGCCTGCGACATGACCGTGCGCATCCCCATGCAGCACGGCGTCGACTCCCTGAACGTCGCCGCCGCCACCGCCGTGGCCTTCTGGGAACTCAGGAAGTAGCTTTGTATTAAGATTTGCTTACAGCGTATTACGTTGCGAGGAGATAGGCATGGCTTCGATAACCGCACCGCTCAACGTGCGCGTTGACAAGGCGGACAAGGAACAGTTCGTGTCGACCGCGAGCGAGCTGGGGATCTCCCCCTCCTCCGCCATCAACATCTTTGTCAGAAAGTTCAATGAGTGCGGTGGCTTCCCCTTTGACGTCAGGCTCGACAGGGAACGCTCGAACACGACGCGCCTAGACGCCGAGGCATTTGACGCCTTCCTCTCCGCCCTCGACGAGCCCATGCCCGCCAAGGCACAGGAGCTTCTCTCGAGAGACTACTCATGAGCGGGGATTTTCTGCCCGTCCGCGCCCTAAGTAAGGCGGACGACGTCTTCGGCTTTTGCTCGGGAAACCCCGACAACGACTCCTGGCTGAGAAATAGGGCGGCTCACGCGATGGGCGCAAAGACCGCATGCGTCTACGTTGTCCCCAACAAAAACGGCGACCTATGCGGCTTCTACAGCCTCAGCGCCCATTCGGTCGAACGCACAGGGGAACTCAATGGGCGAATGAGGAGAAACATGCCCGCGTCGGTGCCGTGCACGCTCCTGGGCCAGCTGGCGGTGGACAAGAGATACCAAGGCCAGTCCGTCGGGGCCCGCCTGCTCCAGGATGCCATCAGGCGTGCAGCCGTGGCGTCGAAGGTCGTGGCCTCACGAGCCCTCATCGTTGACCCGGCAGACGAGAACGCCAGCGGCTTCTACGTCCACTTTGGCTTCCGCCCCCTAGGCGCCGGCGCCCGCCTCTTCCTCCCACTCCCCTAACATCAGCGAGCCCACCCAAATCTTCATCCCCGTCAACCCAAGCCCCCGCCGAAGCTCACGACCGCCCCGCATCGCCTAGCCGCAAGCCACAAGCCCGTCAACGCAAGAAGGCCCCGGCCCCTGCCTAAGCAAACAATCCGCAGCGCCCCAAAGGGGCGCGAGGACGTTTGCGTGGCAGGGGCCGGGGCCTTCGCCAGCGACGTCAGCCGCTCTAGTTGAACTTCACGAGCTTCGAGGCGATGCGGTAGATGCCGAGCGTGAACTTCTCGCCCACCTTTGTGGGGAGGTTCGTCGCCAGGCCCACGATGCCCATGCGGGCGCGGCGGTACATGCGCTTGTCGTACTGCTTGAGGTGATCCCAGAGCTCCTCGCAGTTCTTCATGGCGTCGGGCTCGTCGGACATGCGCGAGAAGATGGAGCACACGGCCATCATGAGCGTGAAGTAGCCGATCATGTAGCTGCGCAGCTCCGGCGTCTCGATGTCGTCGTAGAGGTGATAGGCGTCCATCATGATGCGCGTGATGCGCAGCTGCTGGTCGATGCGGCTCACCATGACCTTCTCGTTTACCGACTGGTCCTCGCGGCCGATGAAGTAGCGGTAGAGGTCGACGTCGAGGTAGTACAGCGTCTTGCAGCGAGGCAGCGGCACGTAGGCGTAGATGTTGTCCACGTAGAACGTGTGCGCGGGCATGGGGACGCCGCCGTCGCGCAGGACGTCGGTGCGGTAGCACAGCGAGTGCATGAGCAGGTTCTGGGCCATGTTGAAGTGGCCGATCTTGTCCCACGTGATGACCTTGTTGCGCTTGAGCACGTATTTGTAGTCGATGACGTTCTGGGTGTTGTCCTCGACGTGCTCGTAGACGTAGTTCGTGATGACGAGGTCGACGCGCATGTCGCGCCACTCGAAGTCGCGAAGCGTCGAGAGAAGCTTGGAGAGCGCATCGTCGTCAAGCCAGTCATCGGAGTCGACGACCTTGAAGTACAGGCCCTTCGCGTGCTCGAGCGCCGCGAGCACCGCCATGCCGTGGCCGCCGTTATCCTGGTGGACCGCCTCGACGATGTTCGGGTAGCGACTCTGCCACTCGAGGGCCTTCTCGTAGGTGTTGTCCTTCGTGGAGCCGTCGTCCACGACGACGATCTGCACGTCGTCGGCGTAGTTGCTGCCCTCGAGGATCGAGGTGATGCAGTGGTCCATGTACTCCGCGGAGTTGTAGCACGGAATGCCAAAGGTGATGGTCTTGCCTGTAGTCACAGTTCTCTCCCTGGGTGCCCCACCATGCGAGGTGTCCTGGTGGTCTCGAGCACGCGCCCCCAGACGGCATCCGGGGGCGCGACGGTCTTGCTAGTTGTGGGCGGCCACGAGCTCGTCGGACAGGTCGAGGGCGCTGGCGACGACGCCGTCCATGTCGTAGTAGCGGTACTCCGCGAGGCGACCCACCGGGTGGAAGTTCGTCAGACGGCTCACGCGGGCGAGATAGCGCTGGTAGAGCTGCTTGTTCTCGTCCTCGAGGATGGCGTAGTAGGGCGTCTCGCCGCTCTCGGGCGTGTAGGCCTTGGAGTACTCGCGCATGATCGTGGTCTTGCCGGGAACGACTTGGCCGGTCATGTTCTTGAACTCGGTGATGCGCGTGAAGTCCTCGCTCGTCGTGTAGTTCACCGTGCCGACGGGCTGGAACTGATCCTGGTCGAGCGTCTCGAACTGCATGTCGAGCGTGCGGTACGGCAGCGAGCCCAGGTCGAGGCCGAACAGCTCGTCGAGGGGACCCGTGTAGACGATCTCTCCGCCATAGGGCTTGCCGCAGACCTTGGCGTAGTCGTCGTCGACCATGAGGATATCGCGGACGTCGACGCCGAGGAACACGTCGATGAGGTCGTGGTCAAGCAGGCGCTCGAAGAGCTTCGTGTAGCCCTCGGCCGGCATGCCCTGGTGGGCGACGCGCGGGAAGTAGCGGTCATCGTCTCCGACGAACACGGGGACGCGACCGGTGACGGAGGGGTCGACCTGGTCGGGCGTGGTGCCCCACTGCTTCATCGTGTAGTGGAGGAACACGTTCTCGTAGACGTAGTCGGCAACCTCCTGAAGGTCCGGGTCGTTCTTCTCGCGAAGCTCGAGGATGGGGACCTTCTTGTTCTCGCCGAACGTCTCGACGAGCTTGCGGTAGAGGGCCTCGCCGCGCTCCTCGCCAAAGGCGAGCTTGAGGCTCTTGTGGTTGAACGGAACCGGCATGAGCGTGCCGTGGATGTTGGCAAGCACCTTGTGCTGGTAGTTCGTCCACTCGGTGAAGCGAGAGAGGAACTGGTGCACGCGGTCGGACTGCGTGTGGTAGATGTGCGGACCGTACTTGTGGACGAGAATCCCCGCGTCGTCGACGTAGTCATAGGCGTTGCCGGCGATGTGGTCGCGGCGCTCGATGACGGCGACGTGGAAGCCGCAGGCCTCGGCAAGGCGACGGGCGCAGACAGACCCCGCGTATCCGGCGCCCACGACGATCATGTCATACGTGTCGGCGTTAAACCCAGCGGGAAGCCCACTTGCGATAGCCATTCGATTCCTCTCGACAGTTCATCGGTTCACGCGTGACGCGCGCAGCCAGGGCCTGGCCAAGTGCGTCCCAAATCTGTCCGTGATTCTATACCAGGCGAACCTATAATGGGTTCGGTGTCACCTGATGCCAGTAAAACGCCAAAAAAGGAGCGAAATGAGCGATTTCCTGCAGCGTATGAAGTCTGCCGCCAAGGCGGACAAGAAGACGATCGTCCTGCCCGAGGGCGAGGACCCGCGCACCATCGAGGCCGCAAAGAAGATCGTCGAGGAGGGCCTCGCCAACCTCATCATCCTTGGTGACCCCAAGCAGATCAGCGTCGAGGGCGTCACGGTCATTGACCCCAAGACCGCCGAGAAGCACGAGGCCTACGCCGAGAAGTTCGCCGAGCTGCGCGCCAAGAAGGGCGTGACCATCGAGCAGGCCCGCGAGCAGATGAACGACGCCACCTACTTCGGCACCATGATGGTCAAGATGGGCGACGCCGACGGCCTGGTCTCCGGCGCCTGCCACTCCACGGCCAACACCCTGCGCCCGGCCCTGCAGATCCTCAAGACCGCCCCGGGCACGAAGCTCGTCTCGGCCTTCTTCATCATGTGCACGAAGACCCCGGAGTACGGTGCCGAGGGCACGCTCATGTTCGCCGACTGCGGCCTGAACATCGACCCGAACGCCGACGAGCTCTCCGAGATCGCCATCGCCTCCGCCAACAGCTGGAAGGCCTTCATGGGCGACGTGGAGCCCAAGGTCGCCATGCTGTCCTTCTCCACGAAGGGCTCCGCCAAGGGCGAGGTCCCCGAGAAGGTCCAGGAGGCCACCAAGCTCGCCAACGAGAAGGCACCCGAGCTCGCGCTCGACGGCGACCTGCAGCTTGACGCCGCGCTCGTCCAGTCCGTCGCCGACCTCAAGGCCCCGGGCTCCGAGGTCGCCGGCCACGCCAACATCCTCGTCTTCCCCGACCTCGAGGCCGGCAACATCGGCTACAAGCTCGTCCAGCGCTTCGGTGGCGCCGAGGCCTACGGCCCCATCCTTCAGGGCATCGCCAAGCCGGTCAACGACCTGTCCCGTGGCTGCTCCGCCGACGACATCGTGGGCGTCGTTGCCATCACGGCTGTCCAGGCCCAGATGGCCGAGTAGAGCCAAAGACATACGGCGCATATGTGGGACCCCGGACGCTCGTCCGGGGTCTTTTTGCTAGCCATACAAGCCGCAACGTATGCTTGTTCTACTTTTGGCACTGCTCTTCCGTTGACCCGATGATTCACGGAACATCGTTCACGGTGAGCTCGGTAATGACGCTGACGCCGCACGACATCGCCAGCTTGATGAGCCTCTTGTCGAGCGAAAGCAGCATGGCCGCCCTTCTTCTTGCCGTGACGAGATAGAACAGGTCGTAGGTAGAGTGGGACAGCCTGACCGCCTCGCCCGCGACCTCTCCGGCCATGCCCTTAGTGTCGACAAATGTATCCACGAGGGAAAGCGCTCGATCGGTAGACTCCTGAGCCTGCTCCACCGTCATGAAACCGCCCCGCACGTATTTGGAAAACACGTGCGCCACCTCAGCCACGTACAAGTCGGGCGCGACGACAAGTTCGTTGTCATAGACGAAGGAAGCCAGCTTCTCGGCCTCGGGCAGCTTGCGAACCAGGCCAACGCCAGCGCTAGCATCCAAGACGATCATCGCGCTCCCTCCTCCCCTCTCGAATGAGCTCGGCCGGGCTGGGGAAGTCATCGGGCACGATGCTCGGCGGCATCGCGGCTATCTCCTCGAGCACACGACGGCGACGGGCGATACGCGCCTGCCGCTCGGCCTCCTCGTCCACGAGCCGAAACCTCGCCGGCATCTCATCCGGACGCGTGGCTGGGTCTACATGGCGCTCGATGGCCACAATCGTCTCCTGGGCAAGGCTGCGGTGCTCTCGCTCCGCACGCGCCTTGAGCTTGTCATAGAGGTCCTGGGGAAGGTCTCTCACCTGTAGCGCTGGCATATGCGGCTCCCTTCTGCATGCGCACTGCATGCAGCATACCTCGCCGTCGCACAAAGAAAGCGCCCCGCCGAATAGACGGGGCGCAGGAGGCTCGGACTACTCGCCAAGCGGGTGCGGGCCCGCGGCAAGCACGTTCTCGTCAAGGTCGGGGTAGCGCTCGGCGGCGTGTCGCTCGAACATGGCGGCGAGCTTCTCGGCCGCCTCGTCGTAGGCCTCGGGCGTGGTCCAGGTGTGACGGGGGTTGAGCACCGCCGGCGTGACGCCGGGGCAGTCGAGCGGGATGTCCAAGTTCAGGCGCTCATCGTGCTCGTAGCCACCGGCATCGAGGTCTCCCGATAGCGCGGCGGCAACGAGTGAGCGCGTCACGGCAAGGCTGATGCGGTAGCCAGACCCATATGCGCCGCCCTGCCAGCCCGTGTTCACAAGGTAGACGCGCGCCTTCGTGCTGTCGATGCGCTTGCCAAGCATGCCGGCATAGACGCTCGGGGACAGCGGCATGAACGGCTCGCCAAACAGCGCGGAGAACGTGGGCGTGGGCTCCGAGACGCCCACCTCCGTGCCCGCGACCTTGGACGTGAAGCCTGCCATGAAGTGATACATCGCTGCCTCGCGCGAGAGGCGAGCAATCGGCGGCAGCACGCCGAACGCATCGCACGTGAGGAACAGCACCACGCTGGGGATGCCGCCGCGGCCGTCGAGGCGAACGCTCTTGATGTGCTCCACGGGATAGGCCACGCGCGTGTTCTGCGTGCGCGTGGTGTCTGAGTAGTCCGGCTCGCGCGTCTCTAGGTCGAGGATGACGTTCTCGCATACGGCGCCAAAGCGGATGGCCTCGTAGATGTCGGGCTCCGCGATGGGGCTCAGGTCGATGGCCTTTGCGTAGCAGCCGCCCTCGATGTTGAAGATGCCGCGACTGGACCAGCCATGCTCGTCGTCACCGATGAGCAGGCGGTTTGGGTCTGCCGAGAGCGTGGTCTTGCCCGTGCCCGACAGGCCAAACAGGACGGCCGTCTGGCCCGTCATGGGGTCGACGTTTGCCGAGCAGTGCATGGACAGAACGTCGTCCTCGACGGGGAGCAGGTAGTTCATGAACGAGAAGACGGCCTTCTTGATCTCTCCCGAATAGCCCGTTCCCGCAACGACCACGCCCCCATGGGCAAGGTCGAGCACGACGGCCGCTCCGGAGTTGGTGCCGTCCGTCTCGGGGTCGCAGCGGTATCCCGGCGCCGCGAGCACGTAGATGTCCGGCTCGCCAAAGCTCGCGAGCTCGCGCGCCGTGGGCCGCACGAGCATCTGATGCACGAACAGCGCCTGGCTCGCGCGCTCGCAGATGACGCAAACCTTGCGCGAGTGGTTGCGGTCCGCACCCGCCAGGCCGTGCACCACGAAGAGCTCGCGACCATAGAGGTAGCCGGCGACTCCCGAGCAGATGTGCTCGTAGCTTTCGCGGTCCATGGGGACGTTGACGTCTCCCCAGCAGACCTTGTCGTGAATGGCCGGGTCATCGACAACGAAGCGGTCATGGGGCGAGCGGCCGGTTCGCTCGCCCGTATCGACGACGAGCGAGCCATTGGACGCCAGGACGCCCTCGCCATTTGCCAACGCGGCCTCGATGAGATTTGCCGGCGAGAGGTCTATGTGGACCTGCGGAGCTCCGGAAACGGCCTGGTCACGCTCGATAAGGCGCTCTACCTGTGCTTTCTTCATGTCCATCTCCCCCTTTGGCCCACGCGCTCGCATGCGCGCAGAGACAGTCGACTGTCTCTTGCTTTACCCAAGTGGAGTGTCGGGGGATACGAGACGAGCGGCAAGCGGCGCCGTTCCGCCCGCAAGCGGCGTGGCTAGTCGTCCATCGAGATCGAGGAGATGCGCGGCTGGTCTGCCGCGGCGATCGTGCCGTTGTTGTCCATGGGGTGTGCGGCCTCGCACATGGCGTCCACGACGTCCATGCCCTCGGTCACGTGGCCAAAAGCGGCATACTGCCCGTCGAGGCTCGGCGTGTCGGCCTGCATGATGAAGAACTGCGAGCTAGCGGAGTTATAGGCCTGGGAGCGCGCCATGGAGATGGTGCCGCGCACATGGCTGATGGAGTTGGGGTGGCCGTTCTCGGAGAACTCCCCCACGATCTTCTCGGAGGAGCCACCCGTGCCGTTGCCGTTGGGGTCGCCGCCCTGGACCATGAAGCCGGAGATGATGCGATGGAACGTCAGGCCGTTGTAGAAGCCCTCGTCGGCGAGCTTGGCGAAGTTGGTGACCGTGACGGGCGCCACGTCGGCGTCGAGCTCGAGCTTTATGGTGCCATACCCCTCCACCTCTATCGTGGCGTGGTGCGTGCCCGAGGCATACGTGCCACTGGCGCTCGTCACGCACGAGCCGGATGCCGAGGCCGACGTCGCGGCCGACGTGCTCGCCGAGGAGTCAGAGGCTCCCTTGGCGCCGCAGCCTGCGAGGCACAGAGTTGCCATGCCCAGTGAAGACAGGAGAAACGAGCGACGGGACATGACGACCATGGGAACCTCCGAGTAGTACGTGGATGCTAGTCTGCAAGCACCAGTGTATCCGCTTCCAGACGCGAGGCGCACACGGCGTAGTGCGTGGCGACGATGAGCGAGCGGCCCCGCAGCTCGTCTGCGATAACGGCGCAGGCGAGGTCTCGGGCCGCGTCGTCGAGGCCCGCGAACGGCTCGTCGAGCAGCACCGAGTCGCCGGGGGCCACGAGCGCCCGCGCGAGCTCGACACGCCTGCGCTGCCCCCCAGAAAGCTCCGAAACCGCGGCGTCAACGTCGATGCCGGGCACGAGGCGCTCAAGCAGCTCGCGCAGCTCATCGACGCCCGTGCCCTCGCCCGCCGTAAGGGCCACGTTGCACAACGCGGACGCGCCCTCCACGAGGCGAGCGTCCTGGAGCTCAATCGAGAGAGATGCCGGGCCCTCGAAGCTACCCGAGACAGGCTGCTCGAGGCCGACAAGCGTTCGAAGCAGCGTCGTCTTGCCCGACCCGCTCGGGGCCATGACGCACAGGCGGCCGCCGTCCGGGACGCACGCATCGATTGGGTTCGACACGCCATGGGCAAGCTTCACGCCGCGCAGCCGCCAGGCGCCACGCGGACGCTCGCCTCGAGCACCGGCAGGATGCAGGCGCACGATGGCGGCGACGTGAACGGCGGCGTTGCCGCTCGCTCGCACGAGCCGCAGAAACACGCGCTCGCACACGCTCGCGAGCGCGATGACCGCAATCGTCCACGCAAACAGGTCGGGCGTCTCGAGCAGAAGCTTTGCCTGGTAGATGCGCTCGCCGATGGAGCCGGCCGGCACGCCGATGAGCTCGGCGGCGACGCCTGCCTTCCAGCTCATGCCCACGACCGTCTCGCTCGCGGCAATGACGTAGGGAAGCACCTGCGGCCACGCGCAGCCAAGCGCCCGCGCCATGCCGGACACCCCATGAAGCGAGAAGACCTCGTCGAGGCCGCCGGCCGTGCGGTCGAGCCCCTCGAGCACCGGGAAGTAGACGGCTGGCAGCGCCATGAGAAACACCGCCGCCACGCTCACGTTCGCAGACCCCAGCCAAATGAGCAGCAGCACCACGACGCACACGACGGGCGTCGACTTGATGACCGTGAGCGGCACGCGCACGATGGCCCGCACGGCCCCGCTCGCGCGCGACATCGCCGCCAGCGCGAGCGCCAGCGCGTACGCCGCGAGCATGCCGCCGAGGATGCGCAGCGCCGAGAACTCAACCTTTGCCCAGAACGCGCCGCTCGAGACGAGACCCGCGAGCGACGCCGCCACATCGACCGGTCCAGGCAGGATGAGCGCCTGTCCCACGAGTGTGCTCGCGAGCTGCCACACGGCAAGCCACAGGGCGATGGCCGCAATACGCACGGCCATCGCCCCGCTCTGCCCGTTGTTACTCGTTCTATTCACGAGAAGCGCCGCTAGAGGGCGTAATAGAAGTCGTCACCGGGGAGTTTGCCGCCGATGGAGCTCGCGTCGGAGCTCGCCAGGACGCCAAGGTAGCCAGAGAGCGCGGACTTCATCTCGTCACCCGTGAGGCAGGTGAGACCGCATCCCGGGATGGCCTTCTGGGCCACGGGAGCGGCATCGATGATGCCATGGTCGACCACGGACTGGGCGTAGGTGGCGGGGTCTGCCTTGACGGCCTCGACGGAGGCAGCCTGCTGCTCCACGAACTCGCGAACGGCCTCGGGGTGCTCCTCGGCGAACACGCGGCGAACGACCGTGACGCCCGTGAGCAGGCGCGAGCCGTCCTGGGCATACTCGTCCCAGACGTCGGTGAGGTTGATGGGCGAGCTGAGCGCGTCGTTCTTGGCAAGGGCCGCTGTCTTGTACGGCTCGGGCAGGATGCCCACGGCCGCAGGATCGGCCGCGAGGGCGCTCACGACCTCGGCGGCCTCGCTCTTGAACTCGAGGGTCACAGAGTCTGCGATGCCGGCCTTCTCAAGCAGGTAGTTCATGACGTACTCGGGCGAGGCTCCCTTGCCCGTGAGGTAGACGGTGCGGCCCGCGAGGTCTGCGAACGTGTGCACGGACGCGTCACCCGTCACGACGTTGAGAACGCCCAGCGTGTTGACGTCGAGCGCCTGGACGGCACCCTCGGTCTTGTTGTACAGGACGCTCGCGACATTGGCGGGCACGAGCGCGATGTCCACGTCCCCGTTGATGACCTTGGGGACGATCTCGTCTGCCGCAGCAGAGATCGAGAAGTCATAGGTGTTGGCGAGGCCGGAGTCGCTGCCGGCGGCCTTGTCCATGAACGAGACGAGCCCGATGGACGTGGGACCCTTGAGCGAGGCCACGTGGACCTCGGTGGGCTCGGCGGCCGTCGTGGCGGCCTGGGTGGTGGCTTGGGAGTTGGCCGACCCGCAGCCGGCGAGCGCGAGCACGCAGGCAAGCGATGCGGCGACGAGTCCCCTCCTCGTGAGCTTCTTGGACATGCTTGTTCCTCTCTCTTGGGCCCTCGATGTCGCGGCCGACCCCGTGGGGCCGGCCGCTGGTCTCGGGCCATGTGCGGTGACGCGGGCGGGTTGCTCGCGCCTAGGCGGGCTCTCCCGGCATCTTCCAGCCGGACTGGTCCGTGTGGAGCAGCTCCTCGGCAAGCTCGGAGAGGGGCTCCCCAAGGAAGTCATGGTAGCAGGCTTGGACGGATGGGTTCTCGTGCGAGAAGCGCATCTTGGCGCCAGCGTCGAGGCCCCACAGGACGCCCCCTCGCTCCGCGGCCATCTCGACGCCGTCGTGGATGGGCTGCCCGCCTCCGCCAACGCAGCCGCCGGGACAGGCCATGACCTCGACGAAGTCATAGTCGACCTTGCCGGCCACGAGCGCGTCAAGCAGCTTGCGGGCGTTGCCCAGGCCGTGTGCCACGGCCGTGCGCACCGGCGTTCCCGCGAGGTCGAAGGTCTTCTCGCGCCAGCCGCCCATGCCACGAACGTCGCTGAAGGCGTCGGGCTCGGGGTTCCTCCCCGTCACGAGGTAGTGGGCAGAGCGCAGCGCCGCGTCCATGACGCCACCCGTGGCGCCAAACACGACCGCCGCGCCGGTGCCAAAGCCAAGCGGGGCGTCGAGCGGCTCTGGCTCGACCTTTGCCGGGTCGACGTGCGAGGCGCGGATCATGCGGGCAAGCTCGCGCACGGTGAGCACGCAGTCGACGTCGGGCTCGCCGCCCTCCCCCGTCATCGTGGGAAGGGCCGCCTCGGCCTTCTTGGCCACGCAGGGCATGGCAGAGACGCAGAAGACGCTGCGCACGTCCACGTCAAGGGCCCGCGCAAACCACGTCTTGGCGATGGCACCGAACATCTGCTGGGGGCTCTTGGACGTGGAGACCTGCCCCACGAGCTGGGGATAGTTGCTCTTTACGAAGCGCACCCAACCCGGGCAGCACGACGTGAACATGGGCCCCGTGGGTGCGTCCCTGCCGCCGGCGGCCTTGGCGCGCATGCGCTCGAGCAGCTCGGAGCCCTCCTCCATGATCGTGAGGTCTGCCGAGAAGTCTGTGTCGAACACGTACTCAAAGCCCACGCGGCGCAGAACCGCAGCGAGACGCTCGACGGTGGCCACCTCAGGTTCAAGGCCGAACTCCTCGCCCCAAGAGGCGCGCACGGCAGGCGCCACCTGGATGAGCGTGGCCTTCTTGGGGTCAGCGATGGCCTCGAACGCGCGCTCCGTGTCGTCGCGCTCGCGCAGGGCGCCCGTGGGGCAATGGGTCACGCACTGCCCGCACAGGGCGCAGCCGGTCTCGGCGATGTCGCGCGAGCCCGAGACGCCCACGGTGGTGTGGCTTGCGCGGCTCGCGAGGTCCCAGATGCCCAGCGTCTGGACCTTCTCGCAGACCTGGATGCAGCGCATGCACTTGACGCACTTGTCGTTGTCGCGGATGAGCGGGTACGAGTAGTCCCACGCGTCCCCGGAGAGGTGGCGGCGCAGCGGCAGGTGATAGACGTTGAGGTCGTTTGCGAGCGACTGCAGCGCGCAGTTGCCCGATCGCACGCAGCTGGGGCACGTGGCGTCATGCTGCGTGAGGAGCAGCTCCACGTTCATGCGGCGGGCACGGCGAACCTTCTCGCTGTTGGTGTGCACCACCATGCCGTCGAGCACGTAGTTGTTGCACGAAGCAACGAGCTGGTCGATTCCCTCGACCTCGACCACGCAGACGCGGCACGAGCCAACCTCATTGAGCTCGCGCAGGTAGCAGAGGGTGGGGATGCTTATGCCGGCGGCCTGCGCGGCGTCGAGGATCGTGGTGTGCGCGGGCACCTCTACCTCGTGGTTGTCGATGACGAGCCTCACGGTCTTGTCGCCCGAGAGGTCGGGTGCGGCGGCCGTCCGCGCGGCGCGCACGATGCTGTTGTCTACCACTGCTCGATCCTTCCCCCGCGAAACGCGCCAAAGCCAAAGTGATCGCACCTGAGGCAGCGCGAGGCCTCCTGCCTCGCCTCCTGCTCAGTGAGCCCCTCCTCGACGAGATCCCAGTCCTTGACGCGAGAGCTCGACTCGCGCTCGGCCAGCTCGCAGCGTCCGCATAGGCGCTTGCCTTTGAACTTGACGGGCGGAAGGTCGACCTCGAGGCGAACCTTATGATCAAAGCCAAGGTAGTGGTCAATGTTTGCGGCCGCCACCTTGCCGGCGTTGATGGCACGTATGACCGTGGCCGGACCCGTCTGGCAGTCTCCGCCGCAGAACAGGCCGTCAAAGCCGGGGACCGAGCCGTCTGGGCTGCAGACGACGCGGCCTCGCTCGCAGGGGACGCCGATGGCCTCGAACGGAGCCGAGTCGATGTCCTGGCCAATCGCCACGTAGACGCGCTCACAGGCGATGACGCGCTCGGGCGTCTCGGCGGCTCGCGGGGCGGGCCTGCCACGGCGTGGCTCGCCGATGATCTGGGGCTGGACGCACACGCCGCAGGCCCGGCCGCTCTCGTCGACGCCGATGCTCACGGGAGCCGTGAGATCGAGGATCTCGCAGCCCTCGGCCTGGGCTCCGGCGATCTCGGCGTCCTGCGCCGTCATGTCGGCGATGCGGCGTCGATAGACGATCGAGACCTTCTTGGCGCCGAGGCGAATGCTGGAGCGGGCGACGTCCATGGCGACGTTGCCGCCGCCGATGACCACGACGCGCTCGCCCGTGAGGTCGGGAAGCTCGCCGTCGCCGACGCTGCGCAGCAACTTGACCGCGCTCTCGACGCCTGCGGCGTCCTCGCCGGGAAGGCCGAGCTTCTTGTCGTTGTGGGCACCGATGGCGAGGTAGACCGCATCGTATTCCTCGCGCAGGGCCTTAAGCGCCGTGCCATCCACGGACTCGTCGAGGCGGACGTGGATGCCGCAGGCCAAGATCCAGTCGATCTCCTCCTGGAGGCGCTCGCGCGGCAGGCGGTAGCTCGGGATGCCATAGCGCAGCATGCCACCGAGGTGGTGGCGCTGCTCGATGATCGTGACGTCGTGGCCCATGATCGCGAGGTAGTAGGCGCACGACAGCCCCGCGGGGCCGCCGCCCACGATGGCGATGCGCTTGTTGGTTGCCTCCGCGATCCAGGGGCGCCAGTCGTGCTCTATGTGCTCGGTGGCGAAGCGCTTGAGCGCCACGATGTTCATTGGGTCGTCGACCATGCCGCGGCGGCAGTGCATCTCGCAGGGGTGCTCGCACACCAGACCGCACACTATGGGCAGCGGGTTGTCCTTGCGGATGAGCTTCACGGCGTCCGAGTAGCGGCCCGCCTCGACGAGCGAGATGTATCCGGGGATGTCGACGCCCGCCGGGCAGCCCGAGACGCACGGGACGAGCTGGGCGCGATCAAAGCCGCAGCTGTGGTGCTTGATGTGGTGCTCGAAGTCATCGCGAAAGCCGCGGATGGCCGTGAGGGCCATGGAGCCCGCCTCGTAGCCAATGGCGCAGTCGCTCGAGAGGTAGACCGTCTCGGCCATGCGCTCGATGAGGTCGAGCGTCTCGGAGGTGGCACGTCCCTCGAGCACGTCGTCGAACAGGTCGCCGAGCGCACGCAGTCCCACGCGGCACGGCGTGCACTTGCCGCAGCTCTGCGTTGAGCACAGGTTGACAAGCGCCGCCGTGAACTCGACTGGGCACGGGGCGAGCGAGCTCACCGCCAGCCTGCGTCCCAGCGAATCGTGGAGTTCGTCCATGACCTGCTGGGCATGGCTCCTCTCCATCACATGCAATCTTGCCATCGCGACCCACCAATCTGTCGCTCGGGGCCCGGTCTCCCCAGACCGGCACCATGGGACCCCGACGCAGCGCCGTCTCCAGCGCTGCCACCCAATAGTTGTATACAGATTCGCATACAACTAGATAACGAATTGTTAGGCGGCAAAACAAATCGTTAGGCGAATGCAATTTGCGGGACAAGCGGTTGCCATATCTGCGAGCGGTAGAATCGTGGCTACGAGTGGAAATGACAAGGAGGACGCATGGCAGACATCACGACCATCTCTCTTGGCGCGGCAAGCGCCGCCGTCGACGCGCGCGGCGCGCAGCTCAGGAGCCTCAAGCTGGGCGACGTCGAGTACCTGTGGCAGGCAGACGAGCGTTGGTGGCCGAGAAGCGCGCCGGTGCTCTTCCCCATCGTGGGCAAGATTCGCAACGGCTTTGCCACGTGCTCGGCCGGCGAGTGCCACCTGAGCCGCCACGGCATCGCGCGCAACTACGACCACGAGCTGGTCGAGGACACCGGCAGCTCGCTCACCTACCGCTTCGAGAGCACGGCCGAGACCCGCGAGGCCTACCCTTATGACTTCCGCCTCGAGATGACCTACGCGCTCGAGGGCGACGCCACGCTTGCCCAGACGTTTGCCGTCACGAACACCGGCGAGGTCGACCTGCCGTTCTGCCTGGGTGGCCACCCGGCCTTCAACGTGCCCGTCCGCGAGGGCGAGGCGTTCGAGGACTACGCGCTGTGGTTCTCGCGCGCATGGACCGGCATCTCCCCCACCGGCGAGGACGGCATCGAGAACTACGGCCGCATGCGCACGATGGTCGACGGCACGAACCGTCTGCCGCTCACGCACGAGCTGTTCGCCCAGGACTCGTTCACGCTGGAGGGCGTGCCCGACAGCACCATCAGCATGGTTGGGCCCACGGGCCATGGCGTGCGCGTGGAATTCGAGGGGTTCGACCACATCGGCGTATGGAGCGCAGGCCCTGCGACAGACGGCACGCCGGCGCCGTTCGTGGCGCTCGAGCCGTGGTGCGGCACCGCGACGCGCACCGACGAGGACGACGTGCTTGAGCACAAGCAGAACGTCATCATCGCCGCTCCCGGGCAGACCGTGCGCCGCACGTTCCGCATCACGATGCTGTAGGGTCGGCACGCAAGCAGACGAACACGTTGAGGGCCAGCTTTTACGCGGGAAATCGCTCCCAAGCACGTAAAAGCTGGCCCTCGTTGTTATCGGCACGTAAATGATGGCGCAGGATGGATGCCTAGTAGTTGTCGGCGACCTCGGTGCCCACGATCGAGCTGTTGGCCGGGTCGTTGGCCATCACGTAGATGCGGTGCGAGCCGAAGGCGTAGGAGCCCAGCTCGTAGGAGCGCGTGATGATGAACGTGCCCTTGTCGTCACGGACGTAGCGGTCCTGCTCGGAGGCCATCTGGGAGATGTCGTCCGCCGAGACGCCCAGGTCGCTCGGGTGGTCGGCGAGGAACGCGTTGATGCCGGCGACGCCTGCGGCTTGCAGGTCCGAGGCGCTTATGTTGAGCGCCGTCGTGGCGTCGATGGCCTGGCCCGTGGAGAGGTCGTAGAAGGTGCCAAAGCTCGTGTCCGTGCCATGGGCCCCGCCGCCCGTCTCGTCGCGCACGCTGAAGACCGAGGCAATCGAGCCGTTGATGCTCGCACAGAGGTCATCGTGGACGTCGACCATCATGGCATCAGAGGCCGGGCCCCATGCCTTGCCAAGATTGGCATCGTCCTCGCAGTCCTTGGCAAGCTGGGCATTGAGCGCGTCGAGGGCGGAGTCCGTGGAGCCGTCGACCTTGGAGAACTGCGGGAAGGACCACATGACGCCCTGCGTGGAGCTGGGGCTGTAGGGGTTCACGATGGTGTAGTTCTTGTCCACGCTCTCGGAAGTGTAGGCAACCTGGCTCGTCGTGGCAGCGGTCGTGGCAGCGGCGTTGCCGGCCGAGCGGCTCTTGAGCTCGTCGAGCGTGGCGTTGGTGTCGGAGATGGTCAGGCTCGTATCCGGCGAGGTCCCGAAATAGGTGGACGTGAGAAGCCAGATGGAGTCGCTTTGCTGGACGCGCTTTGACGCGGCAATCTCGTCGTCGAGCGAGGCCTCTTGGCCGTCAATCGTGAAGCGAGCGTTAGAGCCACCATACTCCGAGTGAGAAGCTGTCTCGAGCGCGACGTCGAATTCGTTCCCATCGAACGCATAGTTCCTGAACAGGTCGTCGCTTGCGTTCTCTTCCGAGGTCTGCGTCCGCGTTGACAGGCACGTCTCCGTGCCGTCAAGCAGGGAAATCTGAACAAACAGGCTCCCGTCGTCCGCGGACCGCACGGTGCCGTCGACATCGTAGACCTTGGAGATTTTCCCGTCCTTGTAGGCCCAGACCTCAACCTTGTAGGCATCCTTCTGGCTGGTGTCATAGGTGTAGCTTCTGCCCGATGGAGCGGGCTTCGTATCGTACGCAAGCAGCAGCTCGTCAGTACCGTCGCCGTCAAAGTCAATGAGGCGCGCAATCGCAAGACCGCTCGCCAGGTCAGTGTATTCGTAGCTGGTAAACGTGGGCTCTCCGTACTTGTCAATGTACTCGCGGCACTTAGCGAGGTAGAGGTCGGCGGCCTTCTGCTCGTCGGTGCGGGTATCGACGACCTGGGAGCCCTGCGAGCCATCGGTGGAGGGCGCCGGCGGCTCGGGGTCAATGTTCTCGGGGGCCTTGGGGTTGTCGTGCTCGTAGTGGACGGGGACGTCGTAGCGCGTAGACGAGCTGTCGCTGGACGTGTCCACGATCACGAGGGTGTAGTCGCCGTCCTCGACGTCGCCGAAGTCGGCAAGCGTGAAGCCGGAGTCGTCCGTCGCCTCATAGCGATACGGCGTCGTGGCGATGCTCGAGGCGTCGCCAGAGCCCTTCGTGGAGATGAGATAGGCCACGTAGGCGCTCATCTCCTTGCCGTTGGCATCCTTGGGGCGAACGTTGGTCTTGGCCGAGAGCTGCGCAGGCGCGTCGGCAGCATAGGCCGCAGTGGCGGAGCCAGGCAGGCTGTTCACGCGCACGTAGAGCGCGGCGCCCACCGCGAGCACGGCGATAAGCGCAACGATGCCAATGATGAGGGCACCATGGCCCTTCTTCTTGGGAGGCTCGGGCGCCGGTGAGAGGGGCTCTGAGGCCACGGGAGGCACATAGGTGGGAGCGGCAGGAGCAGGCTCCACGTCGTCGAACGAGGCGACGGCAGCGGCGGTGTCCGCCTCGCGGTCGTGCTCTGGGGCGGGAGAGGGCATCACGCTCGTCTCGGGGGCGCCCACGACGATGGTGGCGTCAGCGGGCTTTGAGACGGTGGTGGCGTCCGGCTCGACCATGACGGTCGTCTCGGCCGCATCGGAAACGACGGTCGTGGCGTCCGCGGGATCGGAGACGCTCGTGGCATCGGGCGAGACGACGGTGGTCTCATCCGCCGGCAGGTCATTCGTGACGACGGCCTCACTCGTTTCCTCCACGGGCTCGGCGGCGGCACCGCACGACGTGCAGAACTTCGCCCCCGGCTTGAGCTCCTTGCCGCAGTTGGTGCAGAACATGGGCACCTCTCCCCTCGTTATGTCGTGGCTTCATGATACGGCACGCATCCCCAGCCCGGCGTTGCGCAACACGCGAGAAAAAACCCGGCCACGCACGGCGCAGCCGGGTCAAAAAGACGAGACGTGCCCAAAAGCCCATTGCGCCTTTGAGCGCTATGAGCGCTACACCCAGGAGCAGATGAGCGTCAGGTCGCCCTCGAACGCGAGGTCACCGCTGCCCGCGGGTGCCACGAAGTGCGATCCCTTCACGAGCTCGGAGCCGTTCACGGAGCCCGTGCCCTCGATGACGCTCACGCACATGAAGTCGTGGTCCTGGGCAAGCGTCTTGGAGCCAGCGACGCGCACGCGCTCGACGGTGTAGCAATCGTTGCTCTCGAGCAGCGTCACGCCGTCTACCTCGGGTGCAGTCACGGTGCCGGTCTCGGGCGCCTTCGCGGCGTAGTCGACGACGTCCATGCTCTGCGCAAGGTGCAGCTCGCGCTTCGTGCCGTCAGCCTGGACGCGGTCGTAGTCGTAGACGCGATACGTCACGTCGCTGCTCTGCTGCGTCTCGAGGATGAGCGTGCCGCCCTTAATGGCGTGCACCGTGCCGGGGTTGATCTGGAAGAAGTCGCCCTTGTGGATGGGCACCTCGTTCACGAGGTCACCCCAGCGGCCCTCCTCCACGAGCTTGGCGAACTCCTCGCGGTCCTTGGCCTTCTGGCCCACGATGATCGTGGCGCCCTCCTCGCAGTCGAGCACGTACCAGCACTCGCACTTGCCAAGGCTGCCGTTCTCGTGGATGCGGGCGTACTCGTCGTTGGGGTGAACCTGGATGGAGAGGTCACCGTCGGCGTCGAGGATCTTGATGAGCAGCGGGAAGCGGTCGCCTGCGGCGTTGCCGAACAGCTCGTGGTGCTCGTCCCACAGCTGCGAGAGCGTGGAACCCGCATACGGGCCACTCGCGACCTCGCAGTCACCGGCCGGGTGGGCGCTGATGGCCCAGCACTCACCGATCTTGCCCTCGGGGATGTCGTAGTGAAACACGGTGTCAAGGCGGCGACCGCCCCAGATCTTGTCGTGGAAGATGGGCTTGGTGAAGATGAGGTCCTGGGCCATGGGCTTTCCTCTCTGACGGAATGCGGAGCGCCCTAATCTTAGTTCAAGAGCGCCTCGACAAGCCCACCCAGACGAGACCTACCTGCAGGCGGCCACGAACGCCTTCCAGAGGTTGAAGTCGGGTTCGCTCGTGGGCCACGTGTACTCGGGGTGCCACTGCACGCCCAGCACGAAGCGCTTGGACGGCATCTCGATGCACTCGGGGATGCCGTCGTCAGACTCGGCGGAGAGCACAAGGCCCTCTCCCAGGTCCTTCACGCAGCAGTGATGCGCCGTGTTCACCTGGTAGCCACGCGAGCCGCAGGCACGCTCGAGCAGGCTGCCGGGCTCGATCTCGACGCCATGGCTCGTCCTGGTGAGCAGGTCCGCGTGGTCATGGTGCACGGAACCCGGGCGTCGGGGCACGTTCGGCACGTCCATGTCGAGCGTGCCGCCCATGGCAACGTTGAGCATCTGGGTACCGCGGCAGGTCGTGAACAGGGGCTTGTCGGCAACCACGACCTTTTGGACGAGCGGCAGCTCGCAGGCGTCGCGCACGTGGCAGAGCAGCGCCTCGTCATAGGGCTTCGTGTCTCCCCAGAGCTTGGGGTCCACGTCGGGGCCGCCGGGGATGGCCACGCCGTCGGCGAGCGCCACGTACTCGTCGATGACGTCCTCGTCGTCGGTGAGCGCCATCTGGACGGGCAGGCCGCCCGCGGCCAGGATCGCGTCGATGAACACGCGCGCGCCGCACTCGTTGGGGGCAAGCTGCTCGGTCTTGTGCATGCGCCCCTCCTCGATGCGCGTCGCCACGAGGATGACGGGACGACGACGTGCCGCCCCGCGGGTTTGCTCGGCCTCAGTACCTGCCATGTTCTAGTGCTCCTTAATCGAGTTGAGGAAGTCGCGGGCGCGCTGCGTCTTCGGGTGGTCGAAGAACTCGTCGGGCGCGCCCTCCTCGACAATGGCGCCGTCTGCCATGAAGATGATGCGGTCGGCCACGCGGCGCGCAAAGTTCATCTCGTGCGTGACGACGACCATGGTCATGCCGCCGCGAGCGAGCTCGACCATGACGTCGAGCACCTCGTTGATCATCTCGGGGTCAAGGGCGCTCGTGGGCTCGTCGAACAGCATCGCCTTGGGGTTCATCGCCAGCGAGCGGGCGATGGCGACGCGCTGCTGCTGGCCGCCGGAGAGCTGCGCGGGGACCTTGCCGGCCTGCTCGGCCACGCCCACGCGCGAGAGAAGCTCCATGGCGCGCTTCTCAGCCTCGGCCTTCGGGACGCCAAGGACCTCGGTGGGCCCGAGCGTGACGTTGTCGAGGATCGTCTTGTGCGCAAAGAGGTTGAACTGCTGGAACACCATGCCCAGCTCGGCGCGCGTGCGCGTAAGTTCCTTGCCCTCCTGGGGAAGCGGCTTGCCCTCGATGAGAATCTCGCCGGAGTCGATGGTCTCGAGGCGGTTGATCGTGCGGCACAGCGTGGACTTGCCAGATCCCGACGGGCCGATGACGACGAGAACCTCGCCCCTGTCGACCTCGATGTTGATGTCCTTGAGCACGTGCAGGTCGCCAAAGTGCTTCTCGACGTGGCGCAGCTCGATGACGGGACTTGCGCCCGAGGATTCGTTGTTCATGAGACTCTCCCTAAGACGAGGCCACTAGCGGATGATCTTGACGCCCGTACGGCGCGAGACGTACACGGCGACCTTGTTGATGAGGTAGTTGATGACGATGTAGATGAGCGCCACAACGAGGAACGTCGAGACGAGCGCGTCATAGTTCGTGCGCAGCACCTGGGCGTTCTGCATGAGGTCGGGGTAGCTCACCACGTAGGCGAGCGCCGTGTCCTTCACGACGACCACGAGCTGGCTGATGAGCGACGGAATCACGAGACGGACCGCCTGGGGCAGCACGATCTTGGTCTTGACCTTCCAGCGGGACAGGCCGATGGACAGACCCGCCTCGGTCTGGCCGCGCGGCACGGCGTTGACGCCGGCGCGGAACACCTCGGCGAGCACGCCAGAGGCCGCAAGCGTCACGGGGATGCACAGCATCCAGAACGCCGGCATCTTGATGCCGAGGTTGGGCATCGCAAAGAAGAAGAAGTAGATGAACAGAAGGCTCGGGATGCCACGCAGCACGTTCGTGAGCACGGCGCACACGACGCTCAGAACCCGCAGGTGACTCGTGCGGCCCAGCATGAGCAGCATGCCCAAGACGATGGAGAGCACGGCGGCCGTGAGCGCCACGGCAAACGTTCCCTCGAGACCGGCGAACAGGTAGCGCCACGTGGTGCGCCAGCTGAACAGCTCCCAGTACTTGGGGGCAAGCTGGCCCGTCACCCAGAAGCGATAGACCACCCACGCCACGAGCGCGGCCAGCGCCGCGAGCGACAACGCGGTGCCCACGAGCATCTTCCTGCGCGTCTTGGGACCCGGCTCCTCATAGAGGGCGTCCCTCATTGACTTGGCGGCGCTCATCGGATCACCCTGACCTTCTTGTCGATGGCGTTGCCCACGAATCCGGCGACGAGCGCCGTTGAGATATAGCCCGCGGCCGAGACGAAGAACGTCACGATGCCGGCGGACTCACGCGTGTTGATGTAGGTGACCACGCCCGTGAGCTCCTGCGGAGTCATGGGGACCTGCGAGCCCAGCGCGGTGGTGAGCATCACGGCGATGAACAGGTTCGTCATGGGCAGCACCGTGGAGCGCAGCGCCTGCGGGATCACGATCGTGCGCAGGATCTGACCAAACGAGAGGCCCAGCGAGCGGGCGGCCTCGATCTGGGCCACGCCGATGGTGTTGATGCCCGTCATGAAGTTCTCCGAGCCAAACGCCGTGCCAAGCAGCACCGTGGCGAGGATGACGCTCGGCTCGTAGTCGAGCAGAAGCTTCAGGTGCGGCAGTGCGTACACGACGATGAGCACGAGGACCGCGCCGGGGATGTTGCGGAAGACCTGCACGTAGAAGTCACCGAACAGGCGAAGCGGCCTGAACGGGCAGACGCGCAGGACGGTCAAGAGGACCGAGAACGCCATGACGAGTGCGAACGAGACGATCGTGAGGCGCCACGTGGTGAGAAGGGCCGTGAGATACAGCGGCCCGTAGTTGGCGATTAGCTCGGGAAGTCCCATCGTACCTCCTTACAGGGAAGGGGCCCGCCGCCCGCACGGACGGAGAGCCCCAGACTTGCTATGAGCCTACACGCTGCGGGAAGAGCCAATTCTCCCGCGGCGCGCGTGCTTACAAGATGGCAACCTTAGGCGCCAATCGCGGGCGGCTCGGGAATCGTCTCGACGCCGCAGCGGTCGGCGAGGCAGATCTTGTAGAGCTTCTTCCAGTTGCCGTCGTCCTCGAACTTCTTGAGGAAGTCGTTGATGAAGTCCACGGCCTCGGTGTTGTCGAGCTTGACGCCGATGCCCAGGTACTCCTCGGGGCCAAAGGCGTCGCCGGCAATGCGGTACTTGCCCGGGTTCTTGACGACGTTGCCCATCTGCAGCGTGTTGTCGACGACGTAGGCGTCAACGCGACCCTGCTCGAGCGCAGCGCGGCACTCGTCATCCTTGGAGAACTCCTGGACCTCGGCCTGCGGGGCGTACTGGGCTACGACGTCGGAGCCAGTGGAGCCGGACTGCACGGCGACCTTCTTGCCGGCGAGGTCATCGACGGAGTTGATGTCGGTGTTGTCGGCCAGGACGAGGGCGGCGTACTGCGTGGTCATGTACGGGCCGGCGAAGGAGACGACCTGCTTGCGCTTGTCGGTGATGGTGTAGCTGGCGAACACGGCGTCGACCGTGTCGTTCTGCAGGACCGACTCGCGGGTGTCGCTCGTGAGCTGGGTGTAGTCGTACTTGGTCTCGTCACCGAGGATATAGCGAATGAGGCCGAGGTACAGGCCGGCGTCGAAGCCGTAGACCTTGCCGTCCTGCTCGTCGAGCTGGGAGAAGATGGCCGAGGTGCGCGTGGCGCCCAGACGGAACGTGCCGGCGTCCTTGATGCCCTTGGCCCAGCTGTTGGCAGAGATGACGTCGTCCGCGGCTGGCTCGATGGAGGCGATGAGCTCGTTGAAGGCGTCCTTGTCGATGTCGACGCCGGCGGAGCTGGCGGCAGCGGTCGAGGCAGCGGCGCTCGTGGCGGCGGCGTCGGACGGGCCCTCGGAGCAGCCTGCGAGGCCGAACAGCGCGGCAGAGCCGGCGAGGCCCAGGCCGAGCGAGAGGAACTGACGACGGCTGTAGTTCTTGTTGCTCATGGGTGAATCCTTCCCTATGACGTGAATCCCAGGGTTGCGTGTGCTGGTTGGGATGTTGGTGCGTAGTCTACCCGATTGGCGCGAAAGATAAAGTCCTACCAACCCGGTGTGTAATAGGGTTGAAACAAAAAGGGCGGCACCAGGCACATGCCCGATGCCGCCCGCAGGCTCTTTTCGGCAGAGACTACTTGCCGAGCAGCTCCTTGACGTCGAGGGCGATCATGAGCTCCTCGTTGGTCGGAATGACCCAGACGTGCAGGCTGGAGTCGGGCGTGGAGATCTCGCGCGGGTCGTCGGAGCGGACAGCGTTCTTGTCGTCGTCGATCTTGACGCCCATCCAGGCGAGGCGGTTCACGACCTCCTTGCGCATGTGCGCGGAGTTCTCGCCCACGCCAGCGGTGAAGACCATGGTGTCGACGCCGTTCATGGCCTGGACCATCGTGGCGAACTGGGAGGCCACGCGGTAGCTCCACATGTCGATGGCCATCTGGCAGCGCTCGTTGCCTTCGGCGGCGCCGGCCTCGATGTCACGGCAGTCGCTGGAGACGCCGGAGATGGCGGCGAGGCCAGACTGCTTGTTCATCATCGTGTCGATCTCGTCGATGGAGTAGTGGCCCTCGCGGGAGAGGTAGAAGACCGTGGCCGGGTCGACGGTGCCGCAGCGCGTGCCCATGATGAGGCCGTCGAGCGGGGTGAGGCCCATCGTGGTGTCCATGCACTGGCCGTCCTGGATGGCGCACAGGGAGGCGCCGGAGCCGAGGTGGCAGCTCACGACCTTGTGGGCGGTGTGGCCGGAAACCTCGTCGACCGTGCGCCAGATGAAGCGGTGGCTCGTGCCGTGGGCGCCGTACTTGCGGATGTGCAGGCTGTCGACGACCTCCTTGGGCAGGGCGTAGTTGTGGGCCTCGGCCGGCATGTTGTAGTGGAACGAGGTGTCGGCGACGATGACGTTGCCAATCTCGGGGAACATCTCGCGGCAGATCTCGATGACGTCGGCCTCGGCGTAGTTATGAAGCGGGGCGAGCGGGGCAACCTCACGGACCCAGCCGAGGGTCTCGTCGGTGACGACCTTGGACTCGGGGAAGTACCAGCCGCCCTGGACCACGCGGTGGCCGATGCCGTCGATGGGCTTGTCGACGGCCTTGAGGATCTCGAAGACGTGCTTGATGGCCGTCTTGTGATCCGGCAGGGCCACGTCGAGCTGCTGCTTGTCGCCGCCGAGCTCGGAGTGGCCGATGAAGGAGCCATCAATGCCGATGCGCTCGCAGTTGCCCTTGGCGTAGACCTCGCGGGTGTCGACGTCGAGCAGCTGGTACTTGAGCGAAGAGCTGCCTGCGTTGATGACGAGAACGTTCATGTGGTGTTCCTCTCCAAAAAGACCGTACGCAGGCCTGCGTGCCCGCGAATTTCCAGTTGACCATGATAGCGCGTCAAGCTGCGGCGAGCGGCCAAATTGCGAAGTTGACAAAGGGACCGTCCCCTTGTCAGCCCCTTGTCAGCCGAGCGCCTGGCGCCAGCGGTCGCACAGGCGCTCGAGCGACCAGGCGGCGTTGGCCGGGCTCGTGCTGGGGAGCACCTCGGCGGGAAGCTCAACGACGGGCTCGAGATGGCGGTGGTAGAGCCTGCCCGCGCAGGCCCCGTTGCAGACAACGCGCTCGATGCGTGCCACGGCCGTGATGCGCGCGATGTCTGCCGGCACCGCGTTCTTGATGCTCGCATCGCTCGAGCCCTTGATGTCACAGCTCTCTATGACGTCCCATAGCGCGATGCCATGGGCGAGCAGCATGGCGCGCTTCTCGGGGATCGTGGCGGGAACGGGCCCGGAGAGACACGCCGCCATGACCCGCCAGAAGCGGTTCTGGGGGTTGCCGTAATAGAACTCGTTCGCGCGGGACAGGACGCTTGGGAAGCTCCCGAGCACGAGCGTGCGCGAGTGCGCGTCGAAGACGGGCTCGAAGCCATGCTCGATGTGGGTGTAGCCACAAGGCCGGCGTGAGGGCATGGCGCGTCCGCTACTCGCCCGTGGGATAGTTGAGGTGGCTCTCGTCGATGTTGGCGAGGTCACGCGTGAGGTAGCGGGCCGCGAGCCACTTGGCCATGGGCAGGTTCTGGTCAAGGTAGTTGCCGCACTCCTCGGGCGCGGCGCCGGGGATGTCGCCCGTAAAGTCGCGAACGAACTCGAACAGCTCGCGCACGAGCGGCAGGATCTCCCTGGAGCTCACCTCGCCAAAGACCACGAGGTAGAAGCCCGTGCGGCAGCCCATGGGGCCAAAGTAGACGATGCGAGACGCCCACGTAGGGTGGTTGCGCAGAAACGTGGCGCCCAGGTGCTCGATGGTGTGGCACTCAGCCGTGTTCATGACCGGCTCGTCGTTGGGCGCGGTGAGGCGTAGGTCGAAGGTGGTGACGGCCATGCCGCTTGCGGGATCGCGGTCGATGCGCGAGACATAGACGCCCGGCTCGAGCAGCAGGTGGTTGACGGAGAAGCTGGCAATACGCTCCATGTGGTCTCCTCGTGGATGGGCCCAAAGGGGACGTAGCCCTTTGGGCCGGTTGGTGGGCGTGGGCCCAAAGGGCCGTCCCCTTTGGGCACTTTAGCGCGTGGGGCCGCTCGTTGCCACGCGGACGGCCTCGTCAACGTCGTCGGTGATCGTGACGAGGGTGCGGTCGACGGGAGAGATCATGCCGTGACTGGTGACGGGTCCCTCGATCCAGTCGAACAGGCCCTGCCAGTACTCACTGCCAAAGAACACGACCGGCATGGTCTTGGCCTTGTGTGTCTGGATGAGCGTGAGCATCTCGAACGCCTCGTCGAGCGTGCCAAACCCGCCGGGGAATACGATGGCGCCACTCGAGTACTTCATGAACATGACCTTGCGCACGAAGAAGTAGCGGAAGGTGATGCCCATGTTCACCCAGGGGTTGATGCCCTCCTCGTGCGGAAGCTCGATGCCGAGACCCACCGACTTGCCGCCGGCCTCCGCGCACCCGCGGTTGGCCGCCTCCATGACGCCGGGACCGCCGCCGGTGATGACGGCGTAGCCCGAACGCGCGAGCTTGCCCGCGGCCTCGCGCGCCGTGGCATAGGCGGGCTCGTCGCTTCCCGTGCGCGCCGAGCCAAAGCAGGCCACGGCCGGCCCCAGCCCCGCAAGCGCGCTGAAGCCGTCCACGAACTCGGCCTGGATGCGAAGCACCCGCCAGGGGTCCGTGTGCAGCCAGTCGGGCGTGACGTCAGGGCGCAGCAGGTGCTCGGACGTGCTCTCCTGAGGGATCATGTCTCCGCGAAGGATGACGGGGCCCTTGTGGTAGGTCGTCTCGAACGGGGTGGCGTCGGGCTTATCGGCAGCCGCGTCATCGTTGCCGGCTGCCACGTTGCCCTTGTCCTGGCTGTTCATGTCTTGCCTCCTAGAGGTTATGAGCGAGCGCGTCCTTGCCAAGCGCCGCGCACTCGCGCAAATAGGCCTGCGGGACGTAGATGGCGTCGGTTGGCGCGCTGATGCCGTAGACGTGCACCAGTCCCTGGCGCCGGGCGATTCCCAGCGCCCTGAACACGTGGAAGTCGTTCGTGACCACGCCAACCGAGGCGCCCGCGTCATCGATGAGCTCGCGCGAAAAGCGCAGGTTCTCGGCCGTGGTGGTCGAGCGCTCCTCCAGCGTGATGCGCGCGGGGTCGACGCCATGTTGCTCGAGGTAGCGGGCCATGGAGCTTGCCTCGCTGCAGGGTTCGTCGGGGCCTTGGCCGCCCGAGACGATGCAGCGGGTCTCGGGGTTGTCCGCAAGGTAGGCTGCCGCGGCGTCGAGCCTGTGGGCGAGCGTGCGCTTGGGCGTGCCGTCGGCCTCGAGGTTGGCGCCGAGAACCACGAGGTAGTCGAGGCCCTCGGGCGCGGACGTGGCAGACGCCACGGCGATGCGCGCGCACGTGAGCGTCACGAGCGCGAGCAGGACGCACGCCAGCCCCGCCGCCGCCCGGCGCGCCCACGCGGGAAGCTGGCCCCACGCGCCGCAGCGCATGGCCAGGCCCACGCCCACGAGGGCCGCGCCCAGCACGAGCCACACCACGAAGAAGCCGCGGGCGGAATACAGGACGCCCATGGCGGCGCCATACGCAAGGCTCGCGATTCCGAGTGCGATGAGGGCGGTTGCCATGGGCGTCTCTCCTAGGTTGTGAGTTGCGCGGGAACCCTAGTGCTTCCAGTCCACGAGGCAGGCGTCGAGACCGGCGATGAGGGCGTCCTTGTCCATGTGCTGGCCAATGAAGCAGATCTTGGTCTCGCGGTCGCCGCACGTCTCGTCCCAGTCATCCATGACCTCGGGGTTCTCGGCGATGAGGCGGGCTCGGATGTCGTCGGGGGCGCTGGCGATGAACTTGCCCTGCTCGGAGAGCATGGACTGGTGGCCGGCCTGCTCGAACATGTAGCACATGTCGGGGTCCTGGGCGCTCCACAGCTGGCCCTTGGCGCGGATGATCTCCTTGGGCCAGGTGCGCACGTAGTCGGCGAACTTGTCGATGTCGAAGGGGCGACGGCGGTCGTAGACGAACGTCTCGATGCCATACTCGAGGACCTCGGGGTCATCGTGCTCCTCGGGGTGCTCCATAGCGTCGAGCCAGGCGGCCGAGCCGTAGGCCTGGTTGAAGTCGAAGCGGTTCGTGTCGAGGATCTGGTCGAGAGGAACGTTGCCCTGCTCGGCCTCCACGATCACGGCCTCCTTCTGCAGGCTGCGCACGATGCCGCGCAGCTCGTCGATCTGTTCGCGGGTGACCGTGTCGCACTTGTTGAGCACGACGGTGGTGCAGAACTCGATCTGCTGGACGAGCAGGGCCTCGAGGTCGTCCTCGTCGATGTTCTCGGCCAGCAGGTCACGGCCACCGTGGAACTCGTCCCACATGCGCGCGCAGTCGACGACGGCAACGATGTTGTCCAGGTCGAGGGGCGCCGCGGAACCGTATTTGGACTCGTCGCAGAACTGCGAGATCGTGTAGGCGATGGGGATGGGCTCGCAGATGCCGGAGGCCTCGATGATGATGTAGTCGAAGTCGCCGGAGTCCGCGATCTGGGCAAGCTGGCGGGCGAGATCGTCGGACAGCGTGCAGCACAGGCAGCCGTTCGTCATGGGGATGAGCTCGCCGTCGACCTGCGACAGGCCACCCTTGGCGATGAGGCTCGCATCGACGTTGATCTCTCCGATGTCGTTCACGAGGACGGCCGCGCGGATACCGCGGTCGTTGCCGAGGATGTGGTTGAGCAGCGTGGTCTTGCCCGCGCCGAGGTAGCCGGTGAGCAGCACGATCTTGGTCTGCTTGGGCTCGTTTGCCATGGGGACGCTCCTTCTTTGCGTGTGAAAGTTAGCCACGGGCAAGTGTACCCCGCGAGCGGCGTGCTAACGCGGCGTTGCGGAGCCATGGCCCAAAAGTGCCAAAGACTTTTGGGCCACCTAGCGAGCAGAGACGCTGGCGACAAGCGCCTGGGCGGCGAGGCAGGCAGCCACGCCAAGCACGAAGCTGAGCACGAGGTAGGCTGCGGCAGCTCCGTAGGCGCCGCGCTCGATGAGGTCGCCCGTCTCGAGCGCAAACGTCGAGAACGTGGTGAACCCGCCGCAGACGCCGGTCTTGAGCAGAAGCGTTGCGCGGGGCGAGAGGCCCGCCGGCGCGGCGGCCGCCGCGACGACGCCGATGAGAAACGCACCCGCGACGTTGGTCACGAGCGTGGCGAGCGGAAAGCCCGCCTCCCCCACCGTCTTCCAGGGCACGAACGTGAGGGCCCAGCGGCCAAGCGACCCCAGGCCGCCGCCGAGAAACACCGCGATTGCGTCAGGCATTCCGAGCTTCCCTACTTCCGGCGCTGCCAGTTGCCAGAAATTAACCTGGTCGAGCCATGGCTTCCGATTCTAGCTCCCACTTATTTCAGATAACGAACCAGCAAAACTACAATTGCGCCGCCAACCGTCAACGCTGGCGACAATTCAATTAGAAATCCCAAAGAAAAGCCGAAGAGCACGCCCTCCACAAAGAAAAGCAAAATTAGGCCTAGGCAAATTAAAAACAAAAATACAAGGAAGACGAGGAACGTCATGAAGCTCTCGTCAATAACTAGAGAGAAAAGGGTCCTAAGAACAAATAGCAGGACAATCGTAAGAACGATATAAATCATCTTAAGAAGCCCCTACTTCCGGCGCTGCCAGCTGCTGGGCAGCTCGAGGGTGACGTTGCCATCCTGCCCGCGGCGCACGCGGCCGCCCTGGGCAAAGAACAGGCCCACGAGGATGACGGCGATGGCGGGCAGCAGCTTGAACGCGAGCCCGACGAGGCCAAACGCCATGCCGACGACGCTGATGACGAGCGAGAGGAACAGCGACAGGAGGAACAGGAAGAAGAGCGCGACGAGAAGGGTTGCCATGGGACTCCCGGGTTGGATTTGCCTGATCATACGCGGGGCGAGCGGGCCCGCCCTGAGCGAACTATGCTACTCGGCCACGAGCGCGTGCTCCACCTCGGCGACGTACATCGTGTGATAGTCGTGCTCGGGATAGCTTCGGCCGTCAATCTCGGGGTCGAGGAACTTCTCGGGACGGATGTCATCCGCGTAGAGCTTGCGGCACACGAGGACGAGGTTGGCCTGCTCGAACGCCACGGAACCGTCCAGGTAGGCCGGCGTGAAGCCCACATGCGTGGCCTTGTACGAGTCGCGCCCGCTGTGGGTGCCCAGGTAGCGCAGCGCCTCCTTGTGCTCGGGGGCGTAGAACGAGAGGGTGAAGCGGTCGTTGGCGTCGAGGAACTCCTTGGTGTAGCGCTGCGGGCGCACGTAGATGGTCACGACGTCCTTGCCCCACAGCACGCCCATGCCGCCCCAGCTCACGGTCATGGTGTTGTAGCCGCTCGTGGTACCCGCCGTGACGAGCGCCCACTCGTCGCCGATCTTCTCGAACGGGCTGAACTCGAGGCTCTTCAGGTCGACTTCCCTAAACGACATGCGCGGTTCCTCTCCACGACGCTATACGAGGAGAGACTATACGCCCCCGGCCTGCCAAAGGGGACGGGTACGTTTGGCAGACCTGCCAGAGGGGACGGGTACGTTTGGCAGGCCTGCCAGAGGGACCCGTCCCCAATGGCAGGCTAGCGCTGCTTGAAGAAGGCCAGGGCGATGGCGCCGGGGCCCACGTGCGTGCCGATGGTGGCGCCCACGCTGTGGACGGGCAGGTCCTCGAGCGCGATGTGGTCCTCCCAGATGTGGCGGCTGTCCTCGATGTACTTGCGCAAGAGGGCGTCGTCCAGGCCCGCGTAGCCAAGCGCGATCGGCATGGCAAAGTCGATACCGCCGGCCGTCTCCACCTGCTGCGTGAGCAGGTTTCGGCCGTTCTTGGAGCCGCGCGCCTTGCCGAGAAGCTCCACGGCGCCATCCTCGATCGTGATGACGGGCTTGATGGAGAGCAGCTTGCCCAGCGCCGCGGCCGAGGCCGGGATGCGCCCGCCGCGACGCAGGTACTCCAGCGTGTCAAGAAGGCCCACCACGTAGATGTCCTCGCGCGCCTGCTCGAGCGCCGTGGCGATGTCGACAGCGGAGAGGCCCTCGCCCACGAGGCGCAGCGCGTAGTCGACGAGCACCCGCTCGCCCACCGTGACGTTCTTGCTGTCCACGACGTAGACGCCGCTATCAAAGGAGGCCGCCGCCGTGTTCGCGCTCGCATTCGTGCCCGAGAGCTTGCCGGACAGCGTGATGACGATGACCTCGTCGCCCGCCGCGCGTGCCTCTCCGATGGCCCGCTCGAAGGCGTAGGGGTTCACCTGGCCCGTCATGGGCAGGTCGTCACCCTCGACGAGCAGCTCGTAGAAGCGCTGGTGGGACAGGTTGACGCCATCCTCGTACGTGGTGTTGCCGAACGTGATGGAGAGCGGCAGCACCGTGAGCGCGGGGTTGCCGGCGGCCGCGACGTCTTCGCGGGTGATGTCGGAGGCGGAGTCGGTGATGATGCGAACGGCCATAGGAGGTCCTTTCTTGGGCGAGAAACCGCAGGTGCGGGCGTTGGGTGCACGTTATCGGCCGATGCCGCGCAGGCACTCGAGCACCGAGGCGAGCGAGGCATAGAGCTGGGAGCGGGCTTCGTCGTCGAGGGCGGAGTCGACGCGGGACATGACGCGCGAGACCGCCTCGTCGACGCCGCTCATCGTGGCTCGACCGGCATCGGTGAGCGAGACGGGCACACGGTAGGCGCGGGCATCGTCCGTGGGCTGCTCCACGTTGACGAGCCCCGCGGCCTCCAGCTGGGCAAGCGAGCGCGAGACGGCCGCTCGCGTCACGCCGGCGCGGCGAGAGAGCTTGGCGGCCGTGACGCCGCCGCGGCTGCGGCCGAGGCAGTACAGGCACATGAGGTCGGCGCCGCGCAGGCCCAGGCGCTCGCACTCGACGGCGCGGATGCGCTGGACCTCCTTCTCGAGCGACGAGACGAGACCGACGAACTCCTCGAAGCGCTCGCCGTCCGTAAGGTTGTGGTCGGCCTGGTCCATGGCTCCTCCGGGTGTTTGTTAACTACTCAACATTTAGTTGCGAGCGCCATTTTACGCAGTCTTGTTTATGCGTCAACATCTCCACGAAGTGCCCAAAGCCTCCCAAAGGGCTACGTCCCCTTTGGGACAGCGGCGGGCTTACGGCCGCGAACGGTGCGCACCATATGGCGAGGAACGGCATAGGCGAGGTTCGAGCCCAGCACGAGGCCCGCGGCACGCTTGGCGTCGTCGGAGGCGCCGTAGGGGGCGAACGCGTGCCCATACGGGGCAAATCGCTCGAGCATGGCGATGTCGTTGCCGCCATCCCCGTAGACGGCGACCTCATCGCGAGATATGCCCAGGTAGCCAGCGAGCCGCTCGACGGCCTCGCCCTTGTTGACGTCGGCCGCCGTGATCTCGAACATCACGGGCGAGAACGGCGCATCCACGATTCTGTCGGCGCGCTCGGAGATGAACGCGGAGAGCTCGCGCGCCATGTCAGCGTCCCGAACGCGGCAGTTCACCTTGCAGATGTCGTGGCTCAGGATCTCCTCGGCCGAGCAGCCGAACACGCGCTCATGCGGATAGCGAGCCTGTCCGCGGCGCATGGCACGCATACGCACGCCGTCCACGACGCGCGCAACGGGCCCGCGCACCTCATAGCCCGCCTCGTACGCCTCGCGCGTCCCCCTCACATAGCTGTGCTCGCGGCCTATGCACATGAACGGAGCCGCAGGAAACGCCTCAAGCATCTCCTCTATGACGGCTGGATCCATCGTCGCAAAGCGCACGACCTCGCTTTCGCAGTTGAGCACGATGGCTCCGTTTGCGCACACGACCTCGCAGGGAAGGCCCTCGAAGCCAAAGTCACCGCTACTGCGAAACGTACGGCCCGTCGCCACGGCAAAGTGCGCACCGGCGTCTGTAACCTCGCGAATCGCCGCCCGCACGGCCAGGCTGACGTCGTGCAGGGCACCAAGCAGCGTACCGTCGAGGTCACTTGCGAACAGGCGGATCATGGGCCTCACGCTCCAGAGACAGCGATGAGCAAGACGAATACGGCAAAGACGCCGAGCAGAACAAGCAATAGGTCCCGCCACGTGCGGCGAGGTGTTCGAACACGGAACCATGCCACATTCGTGCGCAGCCAGCGCTTGTCGGCCAGCGCAAATGCGACAACAAACACCAGGTAGGGCACGAGAACGAGAAACGAGAAGAGGTTGAGGATGACACCACCCCGAACCCATTGCGCGGGAGTCACGGCGTCATAGACGCTTGCCGCCACGACAATGGCAAACGCCACGGCGACCAGGATGTTTCTCATTGTCCAGAAGCGAGGCGATCTCTCACTGGTGGTGGAAATTGGCCCTGGAGCCTTTGTCGCCGGCAGGGCTCGCAGGGCCGCCGCGAGCTCACCGGCAGTCTGGTAGCGCGCTGCCGGGTCAAGCGCGGCCGCGCGGGCGATGACTGCCCGCCAGGCGTCGGGCACAGCCGGATCCGCGAAGTCACGTCCGCGATCGGCAGGTGCGGGGTCGCGTCCCGTGAGGCAGAAGAACGCGAGAAGCCCGAGCGCATAGACGTCGCTGCGAACGTCGGTCTGGCCAAAGCCATATTGCTCGGGCGGGGCGTAGGCGCGCGTGCCCAGGTGCGTTGTGTCCGACTCGGCCCCGTCGCGCCAGGTACGGGCAATCCCCAGGTCGATGAGCACGGGCGTGGTGGGGTCGCCGTCTGGGCACATGACGTTTCCCGGAGTGAGGTCACGGTGAACGATTGGCTGGTCAAGGACCGTATGAAGCTCAGAGGCGGCATCGCACACCGCCGGCATGATGCGGGCGGCGAGTTCCTCGCGCTGCTGCGGGCGAGCCGCCTCCACAACCTCGCGAAGCGTGTGGCCGGGAACGTGCTCCATGACGACCACAAGCGAGCCGTTCTCGGCCTTGCACTCGATAATGCGAGGAAGCTGGCGAACCCTCAGCCCCTCGTGCTCGCGAGCCGCGAGCTCAACGTAGACACGGCCGAGCCCCGAGTCCCGATCGATGACCTTGCGCACGAACGGACCCAGCTCGCCGCCGGCGGCCGTGCGCAGGTAAACGAGCTGCGTGAGCTCGCCCGGGGCTCGCTTGAGCACGCGCTCGATGCGATAGGCATCGGCCGGTGCCGCCGAAAGGGCCCCCGCAAGCTCATCGTGAATCTCGTCTGTCTCGTCGTAAGTCATGTCTTCATCATAGCAAGGTGCCCAAAGGGGTCAGACCCCTTTGGGCACTTGAACTGTTGGTGTCAATAAACCGCAGTTAGCAGATGGTGCGTTCGCCGAATCGATAGAGCTCCTCGTTCACCTTCTGCAGCGAGCAACCACGGTCGAGGCAGAAGATGATGATGGCATCGCGGCGGTCCTTGCTATAAAGGGAGCTCACGCCGGCGGCTTCGAGCGCGCGGTTCGTCTCGCGCAGGGTGAGGGCCATGGCGAAGGCGATCTGCAGCACCTTGTCGCGGCTGGGGTTGCGGGCGCCGGTGAAGATCTGGTAGCCGAACGTCTCGTTGAGGTTCGCCATGCGCACGACCTGCGATCGCTTGAGGCGCTTGGCCTCGAGCAGCTCGTTGAGGTAGTCCGCGAGCGTCCGCACAGGCTTGTTGTGCCTCTCGATAAACGAGTCGATGCTCGGCGCCTCGAGCAGCTCGTCTAGCAGCTCCTCAGTCAGCGGTTCTGCCATGCGCGGCCTCCTCTCCCCACAACACTACCTGTTAGAAGCCCGTGACGTCCCCAAGCTTGAAGTTAGCAACGTTGTCGATGCCCTTTAACGCCGTAGCCTCGAACTTCCAGGTGCCGCCGTCGGCAAGGTTACTCGTGTTGGCATAGGCGGTGTCGATCTGGTTGCCATCGGCGTCAAACAGGTTATAACTCACCTGGACGTAGCTGAGCTCAGAGCCCGAATTGTTCGTGAACGTACCGGAGATCTTGGTCGAGTAATCGTCTCCGAAGAGCTCTTCGCCCTCGATAGCGTACTTGTCACCAGACTCCTCGGTGGATGCCGTTGCCGTGGCGGCGCTTGCAGCGGAGCCATCGGTGGTAGAGATGGTGTCCTTAGTGGCCTCGTTAATGGCAGCCGAGTACATGCTCTGGGTTCCCATGACGATGGCGATGGCGAGTACGTTTACGACAACCGAGGCGATGTCCATGCCCTTGCCGGCCTTCTTGCCGCGGAGTACGCCCACGAGCCCGACGACGGCAAAGACCAGACCGATGAGCGCAAGGAAGAACGACAGGTTGTTGACGAACGGCAAGAACGAAGTAAGCAAGGCAATGATGCCCAGCACAAGGCCCACGATCGCCGCCGCCGACTTGGAGCTAGGAGTAGTGTTGTTTTCCACCATGAGATTTCCTTCCCTCTAAGGTTGCAGTGCAGCCTAGATTAGGAAGGAACGGGCCGGATTTCATTAGCTGCGAGCATCGATTTGGCAATCGGGCACGTGAGATCGTCCAAGTATCGCCTTGTTGACGGCTAGCTTGAAAAGCAGCGAGTAGACCAAACGAGCACAGGCCGTCTACCAGCAGCTTTAGCGACGATTGAACACTCTATACCTGACATGCTCCGTTCTAGCCGTCAACAAGGCGATAGTTGCATTTAACGGACCCCCTCCTTTGTGCTGCAACACCATCGCAGACACGCGAACTCGCCAAGATAAACGAATTAGCGGCAGTTGCGTTTAAGGGACTTCCCCTTTTGCCCCCGCGGCATCTTCATTGGCACAAGAACGCCTAAATCTTGTTGACTAATCAACATGCATCGCTACACTAACTTGTTGCTTAGTCAACATGTGAGAGGTAGCCATGGGAAAAGACGCACTCGTCCAGCAGCTCGTCGACTCGTACGACAACTGGGCCGCAACCACGCACAACTCAGCCAATGGCCCCGCATGCGCGGGAGCCTGCGGAGGCGCCGCGCGCATGACGCAGGAACTCTACCCCTATGACAGGCTGTTCTCCCCCATCAAGATCAACCGGCTCACCATCAAGAACCGCATCGTCATGGCACCCATGGGAAACATCGACATGTGCGAGGAGACCGGTCGCCCCAACGACATGATGCTGCAGTACTTCTTTGCGCGGACCAAGGGCGGCTGCGGCCTCATCACCACCGGCCTCATCCCCGTGAGCCACGGCATCGACACCACCGTCACCGAGCTCGACGGGCTCACCTACTTCCCGCGCATCGACCGAAGCCGCACCGTCATGCCCGGCTGGCGAGACCTCGCCCAGGGAGTCCACGCCTATGGGTCGCGCATATTCGTGCAGCTCACGGCCGGTCTCGGGCGCGTAGGCAACCCACAGTGCCTCCTCACGCAGAAGAAGCTCCCGGTCTCGGCGAGCTTCCTGCCCAACTACTACATCCCCTCGATTCCCTGCATGCGCCTCTCGGACCGCAAGCTCCGCCGCATCGTGGGAAACATCGGTCAGGCGGCGGCGGACGCGCACGCGATGGGCATCGACGGCGTCTATCTCCACGGCCACGAGGGCTACCTCATCGAGCAGCTCGCCAACCCCGCCTTCAACCATCGTAAGCTGGGACGATATGCGGACTGGCGCCGCTTTGGGCTCGACATGGTCGCCGAGATCCGCCGCCGCGTGGGCCCCGACTACCCCATCATGTACCGCATCGACCTATCGCTCGCCCTCGAGGAGACCTACAACGAGAAGACTCTCGACTCCACCTACCTTGGACGCATGCGAGGCGGGCGCACCGTGGAGCAGACGCTCTCCTACATGGAGGACCTCGTGGCTGCGGGCGTGGACGTCTTCGACGTTGACCTGGGCTGCTATGACAACTGGTGGATGCCCCACCCGCCGGCGAGCATGCCGGCCGGCTGCTTTGTGCCGGTGGCACGCGCCGTTCGCGAGCGCTTTGAGGCCCACGGCGTCCGCTCCAACGCGGGCCTGCCCGTGCCCGTGGTCGCCGTGGGCAAGCTCGGATATCCCGACGTGGCCGAGCGGGCGCTGCGCGAGGGCAGCTGCGACATGGTCATGCTCGGACGTCCCTTGCTCGCAGACCCGGAGTGGCCCAACAAGGCATTCGCGGGGCGCGTCGCCGATATCCGCCCGTGCATCGGCTGCCAGGAGGGTTGCCTCAACGAGTTCGTGGAGGGCGGTCACCCCCAGTGCGCCGTGAACCCACGATGCAGCTTCGAGCGCCTCATGCCCGAGAGGCCCACACCTGCCGAGAAGCCCAAGCGCGTCGCCGTGGTGGGCGCCGGGCCCGCGGGCATGGTCTGCGCGCTCGTGGCCGCACGCCGTGGGCACAGCGTGACGCTCGTCGACGCGTCCGAGAAGCTCGGCGGCAAGCTCGTTGCCGCCGGCACCGCACGTATCAAGTTCGACGTGGACAACTACCGCATTTATCTTGAGAGACAGATACAAGAGCAGGTCAAGGCCAGCAACCTGGAGCTCAAGCTGGGAGAAGCCGCCACGGCAGACTCGCTGGCCCACGCCGGCTACGACGCGATCGTCTGCACGGCAGGTGCCCTCGAGACCACGCCACCCATCCCCGGCCTCGCCGAGCTCGTGGCTGCCGGACGCGCCGTGCCCGCAACGCGGCTGCTCCGCAAGCCGGAGCTTCTCGGGGACGCACGGAGCGTCACCGTGATCGGCGGCGGTGCGGTTGGCTGCGAGGTGGCCCAGTGGCTCGCCGTCGAGCGCAATGTTTCCCAGGTAAACGTGGTCGAGGCGCTCCCGCGCATGATGCAGGGCGCCTGCACGGCAAATCGCGGGCACCTGCTCCACACCCTCGCGGCCCACAACGTGCGTCTGCTCAACATGACCCGCGTAGAGCGCGCCGAAAAGGCACCGGACGGCGCCACGCTGCACGTCTCGCGCAACCGCCACAAGAACGTGCCAGACCCGTACGTCTCCTGGACGCCCATTCTGCCCGAGAACGTCGAGAACCCACTCGCGCCAAAGGTCGGCAACGACTGGCACGAGGAGGACATAGCGTCTGAACTCGTGATCATTGCCTGCGGCGGTCGCGCGGACGACAAGTTGTTCTACGAGCTCCAGCGGACTCATGCGGCGCCCGAGCTGCACAACATCGGAGACGGATTCGCACCCGGCCGCATCCTCGAGGCCGTGCGGGCCGCCTACCGCCTCGGCAGCACGATCTAAAGCGAAAGGAAAGCGAGACATGAACCTGACTCCAGAACAGCAGGCGCTGCTCGACGGCGCCAAGGGACCGGCCATGGCCAAGGTGGTGAAGACGCTCGTGATGTACGGCGAGTGCTTCGGCGCCACGCGCATGGTACCCGTTACCAGCGGCAACGGCCACATCGTCACGAGCTTTGGCCTATCCATGCTCGGCCCCGTCTACGACCTCATGGACGAGCTCATCGAGCAGGGCGCCCTCTCCGGCCAGCCATTCTCGGCAGACCCGCGGCCACTCGACCCAGCGGTACCCGCCAACCCGCTGCAGCGCCTCGTCTTCAAGATCATGTACTCCAAGCAGGATGACTACGAGGCGCAGCTACGCCAGATGGGCCTTCTGAGCAGCGACTCGTTCACCTGCACCTGCTACCAGCCCGAGGTTGGCAACCGACCCGCCGCAGGCGACGTCCTCAGCTGGGCCGAGAGCAGCGCCGTGGTCTTTGCCAACTCGGTGCTGGGCGCGCGATGCAACCGCAACTCCGGCATCATCGAGCTCTTTGGGTCCATCGCGGGCTTCGTGCCCGAGTTTGGCCTGCTCACGGACGAGGGGCGCCAGGCCACGTGGGTCGTCGAGGTGGACTGCTCCAGCCGTCCCGAGGCCCAGGTGCTGGGAAGCGCCATCGGCATGAGGGTCATGGAGGACGTCCCCTACATCAAGGGGCTCGACCGCTGGCTAGGCCACGAGCTCACGGCGGAGGCCGAGGACTACCTCAAGGACATGGGCGCCGCCAGCGCGTCCAACGGCGCCGTGGGCCTCTATCACGTGGACTGCCTCACGCCCGAGGCGCGCGAAAAGGGCGAGGGCCTCATCGCGCCAGGCGCCCGCACCTACCGCATCGACGATGCCGAGCTCGAACGCGTGCGCGCAAGCTATCCCATCATGTGGAAGAAGCCAGACGCACGCCCCAAGCTGGCCTTTATTGGCTGCCCGCACCTCTCGGCCACGCAGCTCGCCCACTGGGCGGACGCCATCTGCGAGAGCCTTGCCGCCGCGGGGCATCGTCGCGTCCAGGTGCCCACCGTGCTCACCGCGGCCCCCGCCGTTGCCGCCGCCTTCCGCGAGACAGACGCCTACGCGCGCCTTGCGGCCACGGGGGCGGTCGTCTCGAGCATCTGCCCACTCATGTACACCAACAATCCGCTGTGTGGCGGCATGCCCATCGTCACGAACTCGAACAAGCTGCGCACCTACTCCACGGCGCGCTACTGCACAGACCACGAGCTGCTGGCCTGCGTCACCACCGGCTCGCTGGCACAGAGGGGAGGCGACCGATAATGGCAAAGGTCTTTCACGGACGCGTGGTGGTGCCCGGAAGCGTTCGCGCCGAGGCGCTCGTGAGTCACGGCGGACTCAACACGCTCGCGTCGTTCCAGAAGGCGCTCATGTTTGGCGACAAGCGCGCCACCTGCTCAGACCAGAACAATCCTGACCTCTACGGCAGGCCCATGGCGGGACGCGCGCTGTGCCTGCCGCAGACGATCGGCTCCACCACGGGCGGCATGGTGCTCTTCTGCGCCACCAAGATGGGCCGCCAGCCCGCGTGTCTGCTGTTCTCCAAGCCCATCGACAGCCTTGCCGCGGCCGGCGCGATCCTGTCTGGCGTGTGGACGGACACGCCCATGCCCACCATCGACAACCTGGGCGAAGAGTTCCTCCAGGCCGTCCGCACCGGAGACACCGTGACGGTCGAGGAAGACGGTACCGTCACAATCTCGTGAACAGTGGAACCGAAAGCGAACGCGGGGCATATCCTGTCCCCTAAAGCGAAAACCTTGGAAAGGACCGCCATGGGAGCCAAGCCGTCAGTCGCACAGGGAACGCCGCTCACCGCGAGGGGCTACAAGGCAGGAGACGACGCCGTCGAGCGATTCCGCGCGCTGCTGCGCATCGCCACCGTCTCGCGAGAGGACGTCTCCCAGCGAGACGACGCCGCCTTTGCGCAGTGGATCCCCACGCTCCAGCGCCTCTACCCGCGCTTCTTTGCCATCTGTGAGCTCACGCGCATCGATGACTTCGGCATCCTGCTGCGCTGGCCGGGCGCGGACGCAAGCCTGGACCCCGTTGTCATGATGGCCCATCAAGACGTCGTGCCCACGGAAGGCCAGGACTGGCAGCACGACCCGTTCGCTGCCGACATCGCGGATGGCCAGATCTGGGCGCGTGGCACGCTGGACACCAAGAACATCGTCGCGGCCTTCTTCGAGGCCGCCGAGCACCTCGTGGGCCAGGACTACGTGCCGCCGCGCGACGTCTGGTACTTCTCGAGCGATGGCGAGGAGATCGCCGCGCCCACGGCGGCGCATGCGGTTGAGTGGCTGCGCGCACACGACATCCACCCCTACATGGTGCTCGATGAGGGCGGCGCCGTGGCAGCCGACGCCCCTCTCGGCGTCAGCGAGCCCGTGGCCATGGTGGGCGTGTCCGAGAAGGGCCACGTTGACCTCACGGTCACGGCGCGCGCGAACGGCGGCCACGCCTCGACGCCAGCGGCCAACGACGCGTGTCGCCTTCTGTGCCGCGTGTGCGAGACCATCTCGGCCAACCCCGGAAAGCCGCAGCTCACACCTGCCGTCGAAGCAACGCTTGCGGAGCTTGGCGCCCGCAGCTCAGAGCTCTACCAGGCAGTCTTTGGAAACTTGTGGCTCACGCGCCCGGCCGTGACCAAGATCATGGCCGCGAGCCCCGAGACCGCCGCGATGCTGCGCACCACCTTCGCGCTCACCCAGCTCGAGGGGTCCAACGCCCACAATGTGCTGCCGCCCGTGGCGCGCGCCAACTTCAACGTGCGTATCGCCCCGTTCGAGACCATCGACGACGCCGCGGAGCGTGCCCGCAGGCTCGCCGCCCAGCAGTGCCGCGCGAGCGGCGTTGACCCGAGTCTCGTAACCATCGAGGTCAACGAGGCAATCCCCTACACCGAGCCCGCGCCCGTCTCCCCCTATGAGAACGACGCCGCCTTCGACTACCTGCACCGCTGCGTGGCGGGCGTCTACCCCGAGGCGGGCTTTGCGCCCTACGTGCAGAACTCCTGCACGGACTCGCGCGAGTTCAACGCCATCTGCGACCGCGTCTACCGCTTCTGCGGCTTCGTCTACTCGGGCGAGGCCCGCACGCTGCTCCATGCGGCCAACGAGCGCATTGGCGTGGACGTCTACAAGCGCGGCGTGGAGTTCTACGTGGCGTTCCTCGCGAACCTCGAGCACGTCGAGACCCTCGGCGCGTAAGCGTGAACGGGGAACAGCGCTGTTCACGCTGGCCCGGCTCCGCACAAATGCCCCCTGTTCACGCCTGCCGTCCCACCAAGCCCCAAGGAGGCCCCATGTCAAAGCCCGACCTCAAGCGCGCCGCCAAGCTCGACAATCGAGCCGTTGCGCTAGCCTCGCTGCCCTTTATGGGCATGATCAGCTTCTGGCAGGTCTACGACGGCATCGTCCCCAAGATGCTCACGAACACGTTTGGCCTATCCAACTCGCTCACTGGTGCCATCATGGCGATCGACAACGTGTTCGGCCTGTTCCTGCTGCCGCTCTTTGGCATCCTATCCGACCGCTGCACGAGCAGGCTCGGCCGACGCACGCCGTTCATCCTGGGAGGATCCGCCGTGGCGGTGCTCTCCGTGCCGCTCATCGCAATCGCCAACAACATGGGGAGCCTGCCGGTGCTCATCGGCGCCATCATCCTCACGCTGCTCGCCATCTGCGCCTATCGCACGATGACGGTGGCCGTGGTGGCAGACATCACGCCGCGCCCGCTGCGCACCAAGGCAGACTCCCTCGAGAAGATCGTGGGATACGCGGGCACGGGCCTCATGCTCGTAGCCATCTCGGTGATGGTGCCCAACGTTGAGCGGCCCGACTACCTGCCGCTCTTTGCCCTGCAGGCCGTCTTCATCTTCGTGGCGGCCGTGGCCTACGCCGCCTTCGTGCGCGAGCCGGCGCTCGTGGCCAAGATGCGCGAGAAGTCCCTCGAGATGGGCATCGACGAGGACCAGATCGACAAGGACGACTCCCCCGAGGCCGGCGGCAAGGAGCGCGTAACGGACGCCGGGATGCGCCGCTCCATCGTCTGCCTTCTGGCCGCGACGTTCTTCTATTACATGAGCTACAACGCGATGACCACCAACATCAGCCGTTACGCGGACCTGTTCTTTGGCATGGCCGGCGGCTCGTATGCCGTTATCAACATCGTGACGATCGTGGGCGCGCTCGCGAGCTACGTGCCGTTGGCAAACCTCTCGCTCAAGATCGGACGCAAGAAGGTGGCGCTCGGCACGGCTGTGGTCATGGCTGCGTGCCCCGTGCTCATCTGGCTGGCGCCAGGCTTTACGCCGACGCTCTACCTGGTATTTCTTCTCATGGGTGTGGCGCTGGGCGGCGTTGACCTGTGCGTGTACACGATGATTCTCGAGTGCTGCAGCTCCAAGAGCGTGGGCCGCTACTCGGGCTACTACTACACCGTGAGCATGGCTGCCCAGGCGGTGACGCCGATCCTGTCTGGCATGGTGATGGACGTGGCGCCCACGATGCTGTTTGCCTACATCGCGGCCATGGGCGTCCTCATGCTCGCGAGCGTGTCGGCCGCCAAGCACGGCGACGCCATCCTCATCGACGAGGTGGCCCGCCGCGAGGCCGAGTAGCGTAGCGGCCCAAAGGGGACGAGGCTACAGCCCGAGCTGCTCGAGGACCTTCTTCATCTTGAGGGCCCAGTCGAGCTGCTCCTCGATGTAGGCAGGCCATGCAGCCTCGTTGCCCTTGATGGGATGGCCATCCTTGTAGAAGCGAACGCCCGAGGACTTCTTGGCATCAAACGGGATCGCCTTGAGCCCAAGGGTGTCTTCGAACAGCCTCTTGTTTTCGATGACGAGACGCCCAATAGTCTTGTCGTTGTTCACGTAGAACTCAATTCCCGTACGGCCATGCAGCGTCTCTATGAGCAACGCCATGTGATACGCAGAGCATCCAAGGGCCAAGATTGAACAATGGTCCCTAGTAGGCTTATGCGGCGAGAACACCTCGAGAAACTCAGGGTGCTCGGCAGCAACCTCCTGGTACTTGGTCCAATACGCAAGCTTCACCTGCTGGGTTTCGGCATGCACGCCAGAGGGAACCGCATCGCTCTCCCCCGCCTCCTCGATGGGCATCTCAAACACAAGCTCACTCTCGTCGATACCGCAAATGGCGAAGACCTTCCTCAGCAGGTTCATCTTTGCCTCATTGCTGAAGCCTGTTAGCACGAACACACCGTCGGCAACCTTGGAGTACTCGGGGGCAGCGTCCGCACGGAAGTAGTTCGCCGGATACTCCGTTCCCTCAACGAGCGCACAGACCTTCGCAGGGTCCTGCTCGTAGACTTGGCGCACGACCATCTGCTCCATCGTGTTCCACTGCTTGACAACATGCCTCTCGCCCATAAAGGTGAAGGCAGAGATACGACGTCCCATGAAGTCAGCGTCGGAATCGAGCGAGGCCTTGTCTGGCAGCGCCACCTGCGGGACGTAGCTGCTCTGCGGCGTGGGCCACAGCTTCAGGAACTGCTTTACAAGCCGCTCGCAACGTTCCTCAAGCTGCTCGACGCCCCAACCATCCTGCTCGCCAATCCAGTTGGTCATACGGAAGCCGCTCGAGCGGAACCCCTTTGCCATGTCGCACTTCTGCGCAAAGGGCCTGTTGCTGTAATCGCTGTTGTAGGCCGTAAGAGTGAGGTTTGCGATGCGGTGGAGCCACTGCTTGTGGATAGCCTGCCAGTCCTCCCCTAGGTCAGACTTCCAAGCATCGCTTAGCGTCTGGGGCATCACGTGCTCGATGGAGAACTCGCCACTCTCGAGTCCGCCGATGACATCGATGCGTTCCTTGCTGTCACTATTCTCAAGCCTGTCATACAGGTAGAACTTGCGGTTTCCGATGCGGTAGAAGTCCCTGGCCCTCACGGCCTCGGAGAACTCAGCGTCGCCAGGGAAGCGACCGGTACCGCCCTTGTGCGTGAGAAGGTATGCCACGACCTCAACGTAGCTGCCTCCGGACGCAACACCCTTTTCGGCCTCGCCCTGGAGGGTCTCGAAGATCTTGTTGAGTGCGTTTGACGGCACCGCACACACCCAGCGCCGGAAGACGTATGTCTCGATGATGCCGAGCACATCTGCAACGCCAGCGTCATCAATCTTGCCCAGCCTACGGTACTCAAGGAGGTTGAGCAGGTAGGGATAGGCAACGGTCGCATCGAGATTTCGAAGATTCGCGAGCCGGCGCCCAACAGTTCCAGATTCCGCGTCGGGATGAATGAAGCTGTGGTAGTGCGAGGAGAACGTCAGCATGTCACCGAGAAGCGCCGCCGTATCGATGCGAAGGTCCTCGCCCTCCCCCGCGTGGTAGCGCTGCCGCGCAAACGCCCGGAACGTCTGGTAGACCTTCCGCATCGCCGGCGTCTTGCCCTGAACGGCGGCAAGGTAGAAGCGGATGAAGTCGCTCGACTTGTAGTCCGTGTTGACCTCGATGGCGTTCCAGTACTTCTCGTAGTAGAGCTCCTGGTGCTGCTGGTCCAGGTTCATGAGAACGAAGTTGCGAATCTTATCGGCTTCGGAGAGGTCGAGGCCGGTGGAGTTGAGGCTCTCGAAGATGAGCTGGGCGTCATCCGCTGGGTCGAGGGTGATGTCGATGACGCAGAGACGTTCGATGGCGTCAACAAGCTGGTCGACCCCCACGGTCATAGAAGCTAGGCGGCCCTTGAAATAGAGGTAGTTCTGAGTGACGCTCGACTCCTTGACGAGCATGGGAGCCGGAAGAGAGGCATCCGTTGGACAGGCGTCCTCGAGAACGGCCTCGAGCGCCGCACTGTCACTCTTGATGAGCTTGAGGCGCAGCTTCTGGTCACCCTTGTGACGCTTGTCGATGAGGTAGTCCTCCTCGATTATGTCCGCCAGATTTGGGTCGTCGGAGACAATAACGCCATCAATGAGCTGCTTCGTTATGGCGGCAAAGAGAAGGAAGACCGTGGTGATGCGCTGCTGACCATCGATGATGACACGCTCGCCATGAGGCGTCTGCGAGACGATGCTGCCAAAGAAGTGCTCCTCGCGGCCGTCCTTGACCATCTCGACGAGGTCGTCGAACAGACGAGCGCAGTTGTCGGTCTTCCAGTCATAGTTGCGCTGATAGACAGGTATGACGAAACGCGTCTTCTTGCCTTCGATGAGATAGGTGAGATTCTGCTTGATTCCGTTCACGCGGCGCCTCCGCAGCATCGTCCCAAAGGGCTACGTCCCCTTTGGACCCCGTTTGCTTCTCCGCAAAATGATAGGGCACCGGGGTCGTAAAACCTTAGCTGCGAGCGTTGATTTGGCGATTAGACGCGCGGAATCGCCCAACTGTCGCCTTGTTGACGGCTAGCTTGAAAACCAGCGAGTAGTCCAACAGGCACAAACCGTCTACCAGCAACTTTGGCGACGCTTGAACGCTCTATACCTGGCATGCTCCGCTCTAGCCGTCAACAAAGCGATAGTTGAGTTTAACGGACGCCTAATTTCTAATGTGCAGGAGGAGCAGCACCACTCGCGCCTACGAAATACCTCCACTGTCATCGTCTCAGAGGGCTGCGCCCCCTTTGGGACCGCACTTGCCACGCTAAGCCAGCGACATCATAGAACGCCAGGCGAAAGGGCCCTCTTGAGCATCCAGATGAGGAACTTCCCCGAGGGACAGAACGCCAAGATAACGGGGTAGCTCGGGGGCTACTCCGTCCTCGAGTACGAGCGCGACCTCAGCGTGAGTCCGCAGGAGGCTCAGCTCTCCTACTTTGCATCCAAGATGAACGTCAGGAGCAGGCAGCTCGTATGCGACCTTGACCGCTTCGCGAGTCACAGCGTCACAATGCGGGCCGACGCCATGCAGTGGACGGCCGGAGATGTACAGCCCCTCACCGGCATCCGCGGCGTCGGCGACACCGGTAGGTTCATGTTCACGCCGGCTGCGCAAGGGCAGGTTGCAGACGCGAGCTAAGGCAGACACGCGCAAACTCCGCCTCCTGGGATGGAATCAGGGCCGTGTGGACCCGAAATCATCCCGGTGGGCGGAGTTTGCGACAAGAGCGGCTCTCCTACAGCTAAATCCACTGACGAGAATCGAAGCCGCGGGACTTGAGCTCGCTGCAGAGGTAGTCGATGCGCGAAGGCGTCACGCGGATGAGGTGAAGCATGCCACGCAGCTTTGGCAGGGCCGAGACAGGAAGCCCCTTGGCCGCAACCGCCTCTGCGAACTCGTCACTCTCGGGATCAATGAGCCCGGCTGTTCCCGTGACCTGGGCGCTCGCAAGCTTGCCAAAGCCGCCGTAGGGCTCGAACACGGCGAGGCTCACGTTTTTGTTCAGTTTGAGTGCGCGGAACTTCAGGCCACCCTCCGAGAAGATCCAGAACGAGCCGCCTCGCCAGACGTACTCCAGCGGGGTGCAGCGCACGAAGTCGCCCGCCCCGCAGGCAAGCGCGCACGTGTTGTGCGAGGAAAGAAAGGCGTCGACCTCGGCGCGCAGCTCGTCGGCGGGCATGCGGACGGCAGAGGCCTCCTTGCTCGTCCAGTGCGCTGTCGCCTTGTCGTAATCGTCGTTGGTCATGATGGGTCCTTTCCAAACGCAAGCGTCTCAATCGCCGAGTCGGAGGTCCTCCTCGTGCGAGCAGCGCAACGCCCCTCGTGAGAAAGACGGGACGACTGGCCTCAACGTCCTTCTCAATTCCGAGCAGCATTTTCGGGTTCAAATGCGAACCCGGCGCTCATCATACTCCGCCCTCCTAACCCTGAGAGCCCTATCAAAATCCCGATGGGTCCAGGCCACTTGAATGCTCAGACTGGAAATCAAAGGACTAGGATGGGGATGAGAGATGGCGCCAGAGCGGAAGCCGCGGACAGGGCGCCCATGAAGCGCAAGGTGGGGAGCAAAACCAAGGGAAAGAAGATTCGGTGCCCAAAGTGCGGCAGCCTCAACCTCGAGGCCGTCGCGTCGAGTAAAAAGTCGCTGTCGCTTGGAAAGGGACTCGTGGGAGGCGTGCTGCTCGGGCCGATCGGAGCCGTCGGCGGCGCCATACTCGGCAAGAAGGGCAAGACCACCTTCGCCTGCCACGACTGCGGCAACACCTGGCAGGTGAAGCTGTAGGCAGATCAAGCCCCAACAGCCGCTCGAAAATGACACGTACATCATCCTCGTCAAGGTAGTCGCTCTCTAGGTATCCCCCGTCGATGGCATCGGGCATCGTGCGCTCCTTCTCCTTAAGGCGCTCGTAGATCGCCTCGTCAAGCGAGACCGTCCTGTCATTGCGCTCGAAGAGCTGACGCATGAAGTAGTACCTGGTCTTCTGCGTATCCGGAAGCCCCAAACGATGAATGCGGTCCTTTGACTGCAACAGGTGAACGAGGTTACAGCTGTACTCAAAATACACCGCATCGTGACATACGCTATGAAGCGAGACAGACTCCGCAAGCGTCTGGGGATTGGTCACGAGTACCTTGAACCTGCCAGCTCGGAAGTCGTCGAGAATCTTGCGACGCTCATCCTGCGGAGTCGATCCGCAGATGGCCTCGACAGCTATCCCCTCACCTCTAAGGTCGCGCCGCAGATTGTTGATGCTGCGTACAAAAATGCACCAGACGATAACGGGTCTGCCTTCTGCAACGATGTCGGAGATCAGGTTCTCGCAGACCACGAACCTCGAGCTAGGCCGACTCCTCTGAATCGCATCGTAGAAAGTCTGCGAGAAGTCAACGTAGTCGATGTCTGCGTAAGAGTCACCCACCTGATCGAGAACCGACTCGAACTCGCTGCTATCCAGGGCCGATCCTAGTATCTCCTAAAGGAGAAGAAAAGACGTTCCAATGAGAGCCACATGTCTATGTCATCGACTTGGCCTTCATGCCGTAGGGCCGGATAGCCACGCGCGCAAATTGCAAGTATTAGATACGCCATCGCGAGTTTAGACAACGCTAAATGGCTATTTAGAAGAGCTGGCGGACGGCATGTTCCGACGGCACTTTGGGGGGCTAACAGACAACGCTACTCTGGCCGATTTTGCCAATGTCACAATGGGTCAATCCCCGGCAGGCAGCTCCTATAACGAAGCGGGAATCGGAACCATCTTTTATCAAGGTCGCGCCGAATTTGGCTGGCGTTACCCCACTCAGAGACTAAGCACTACGGAGCCCAAGCGCATGGCAAAAGCGGGAGATGTCTTGATGAGCGTGCGCGCTCCCGTGGGCGACCTAAACTTGGCGTACGAAGACTGTTGCATTGGGCGCGGGCTAGCTGCAATCCACTGCGACCACCCATCGTATGGTCTCTACCTAATGCGCTCACTCCATAAGAAACTTGATGCCTATAACGGTGAGGGGACTGTATTTGGCTCGATAAACGGCAAAGCTCTAAATGGGCTCCCCATTGCGTTACCCAGCAATGCAGCAATACGCGCGTTTGAAAAAGAAGCTGCGCCCATTGATACTCAGATCCGAAACAATGAAGTCGAATCGCGGGCGCTTGTCGCCCTCCGCGACACATTGCTACCTAGGCTTATGGCGGGTGAGATCGACGTCTCGAAGATTGACCTTACGCAGCTAAATAGCCATTTAGAAGAGCATATCGAAACGTTCCTTCAGAGTGCTCGCCAGTCTTATTTGACGCTTGATTCTTCCCGTCATTTCGCGCGCAGTAAGTCTTTCAAACGACACCTTAAGCTTATCTTTTGCCTCGAACAGCTTTGCCCTGTGCTCATCCTCACCCGCAGAGGCCGTGGCCTCTTCGAGAGAGCAACGCCGATGCTCTCCGATTCTCTTCATCTCTCCGAGAGTCACTTCATATCGGTATAGCGAGAACAGAAGGCCTTGATAGCTCTCGAGAAAAACTGCTATTGCCAAACCAGGCTTCCCTTTAAACACAAACCTCGCCTCAGACGCCATTCGTTTCAATTCGTCAAGTTTGAGATGAAATCTCAGGTGATAGTCGCCTTCCATGGGATGCGAAATGCAAGATGAAATCTCTTGGAGAAGAGACGTGTTGGTCAGACAAACAAAGTCGAAAGAGGCCGCCAGCTGCGGCTCGTCAGCCCATTCCAGCTGCTTAGAGCTCTCGCGATAGAGCCCCACTAGGCTCTCGGTTGCACACCAAAGATCAAGCCGCCTCGAAAACAGCTGTTGCTTGTTGCTCTGGCAAATCTGCAAAAGCGATATTAACAGGGCAATGAACGCAGAGAACGCAGATCCACAAGAAGCAATTGTGTTCCAATCCATAATCAAACCCCTCCTCTTTACCAGCCTTGAGCAGAACGGTTATCGATAGCCGTGACACGCAAACAAACGTTAGGAAGCCCCATGGAATCCGCCATCAGCATCGTCCTCGCGGAAATGCAGACAGCCCTCAATCCACAGCAGCTCAAGAAACTCGCTCTCTCACTTAAACGAGCGTTTTCCCCTAAACAACCAACAGACAGTCAGGACCTCCTCTCCCTCTTTCTTACCGCCAAAGAAGTCGAAGGCTGCTCTCCGAAAACTATCGCATATTACGAGAGCACCCTAAGCGCAATGACGGCGGCCCTGGCTAAGCCTTACGCTCAAATCGGAAGTAATGACCTTCGAAAATATCTGAGTGACTACGAGACCCAGCGAGGAAGCAGCAAAGTCACCATAGACAACATTCGCCGTATAATGTCGAGTTTCTTTTCATGGCTCGAAAACGAGGATTACATCATCAAGAGTCCCGTACGCCGAATTCGCCGCGTCAAGACCGCCCAAGTAGTCAAAGAGACTTTCAGCGACGAAGAGCTCGAAGCAATTCGCAATGCTTGCACAGCAAAGCGTGACCTCGCCATCATCGACCTTCTCGCCTCAACCGGCATGCGCGTTGGCGAACTTGTGCTTCTCAATAGAGAAGACGTCAGCCTGCGCGAGCGTGAATGCCTAGTTACGGGAAAGGGCAACAAACAACGACCCGTCTACTTCGACGCGCGAACAAAACTACATTTAATTGATTATCTAAACAGTCGAACGGATTCAAATCCCGCCTTGTTCGTTGCGCTTGGTTCAACCAGTCGCCGCGTCACCATCGGAGGGGTGGAATTGCGACTTCGAGGTCTTGGCATGACAGCCGGCGTCTCGCGCGTACATCCGCACAAGTTCCGCCGCACATTGGCAACTCACGCCATCGACAAGGGGATGCCTATCGAACAGGTGCAGAAGCTACTTGGACATGCGAAAATAGACACCACTATGCATTACGCAATGGTTGACCAGAACAACGTAAAGACTTCGCATAGGAAGTATTTAGAATGAAGCTCGGAGAAATTGTCAGCCTCGTTCGAGGGCGCACATACAAAAGCTCGCAACTTTCAGAAACCGAGGGCCCAGTTCTCCTGGGACTAGGCAGCATCGAAAAACACGGAGGTTTTAAGGCTGGAACCTGGAAGCGCTATCCAGGAGAGTCAGACGAGAGCATTCTCCTCCACCCCGGAGATCTTTATGTCTCCCTAAAGGACTTAACCCAATCATGTGATCTCTTGGGAGCTGTTTCCCGTGTCCCCGATTCGCTTTCAGAAGGTCGATTGACTCAAGACACAGTCAAGCTTGCCTTTTCAGATAGCTCGGACAATATGACGCAACGCTATGTATATTGGAGCCTAAGGACTCCACAGTATAGGAAGTACTGCAAGGCGCGCGGGACAGGGACGACAAACATGTCCCTGTCCCGACACGATTTCATAAACTGGAGCATTCCTGACAGGTCGCGCACTCGCGACCTCCTAATTAGCATATTTGAATCAATCGAGCTAAAGATCGAAAGCAACACTAAGCTAAATGGCTATTTAGCTGCGTGAGGTCAACCTTCGAAACGTCGATTTCGCCTGACATCAGCTTGGGGAGAAGAGAGTCTCGAAGGATGGCGAGCTCTCGGTTTTCTCGCTCAAGCGTTTCTTGCTGCTTAAGAATAGGCTCTGCAAAAGAGCCGAACTCGGCACATAGTGCTTGTTCGGGAATGGCAAGCTCAACCGACTTCATCATCTTGCCTGAGACTTCGGGAAAGGTCGTTCCTGCCCCCATATCGGCTATTCGCTGCTTGTTTCTAACCAAAAAACAATAGACGAACGCAGTACCAATCTCTTCCTTCGGAACGACGGACTTGAATCCTTGGTTTGTAGCTACCTCATCCGCCGCGATCGCTACGTAGCCTATTGGGGCGCGCGAACTAAATAGAACGCTTCCTTTGGGCAGCAGCTTTGCGCTGCACGAGGCGTAGCCCGCATCAGTTATATCGTCAGCGCCATGGGCGATGAATTTATCGCTGGTGTTCGACAAGTCGCGTGGAGTAATCCAGCCGATTCCATTTGAGCAGTAATAGTCGGACCTTTTCTTTGATGGCGTTGCTCCGCCGATAACCACGCCAATATCAGACAGGATTCCAGTGAAGTCTGCGTTATCAGAGAACAGCTCGTCGTATTTTGCCAGCAGCAGCTCTTCTAAATAGCCATTTAG